>JAIRYY010000108.1 GCA_031267485.1 Tannerella sp. | reverse complement strand
TACGGCAGTTACGGAGCGTCCACATCGGACTTTGCCTTCAACCTCGGCGGCGGCATGGACTTCAAACTGACCGACAAACTGGTTTTCAATGCCGAATTGAAGTACAAAATCAGCGACATCTGGAGTAGACTGCTGCTGTCGGCAGGCATTGCGTACAGATTCTGATTGAGACTGGAGACTTCAATCTGTAAAGCCCCTCTTCCGGCGAACGCCGAAGAGGGGCTTTGAATTTTTAGAACCATGAATGAAAATTCACCCGGTCTATAACGCCAAAATATCATATAATGAAACAATTTACAAAAACAATACGGAACTCATTCTGCGTCGGGGCGCATTTCCGGGAAAAAGAAAACGGACTGCCGGCAAAATTGCGACAATCCGTTTCCAAATCTATTTTATGGGGTGATATTACATCATTCCACCCATTCCTCCGCCCATTCCGGGATTCATTGCCGGAGCCGGATTATCCTCTTTCTTTTCTGCTATGACACATTCCGTAGTCAGGAACATGCCGGCTACCGATGCGGCATTTTCCAATGCCACGCGCGCCACTTTAGCAGGGTCGATAACGCCCGTTTTGCAAAGATTCTCGTAAACGTTCGTCCGTGCGTTGTATCCGAAGTCGTCTTTTCCTTCTTTTACTTTCTGTACGATAACGGCGCCTTCCTTGCCGGCGTTGTCAACAATCTGGCGCAACGGTTCTTCGATAGCGCGTTTCACGATTTCGATGCCGGTTGTTTCGTCCTCGTTTTCACCTTTGAGGTTTTCGAGGGTTTCGATAGCGCGTATGTAGGCAACTCCGCCACCGGGGACCGTACCTTCTTCGATAGCGGCGCGGGTAGCGCTCAGTGCGTCGTCCACACGGTCTTTCTTCTCTTTCATTTCAATTTCAGAGGGCGCTCCGACATAGAGAACGGCAACGCCACCTGCCAATTTGGCAAGACGTTCCTGCAGCTTCTCCTTGTCGTAATCGGACGTTGTCGTTTCTATCTGCGCTTTAATCTGGCTGATGCGCGAGTCGATGGCTTTCTTGTCGCCGTTGCCTTTTACAATCGTTGTATTGTCTTTGTTTACGGTAATTTTTTCAGCGCTGCCGAGCATGTCAATCTGCGTATCTTCGAGTTTCATGCCTTTTTCTTCGGTGATGACGGTTCCGCCGGTAAGGATGGCGATGTCTTCCAGCATGGCCTTGCGGCGGTCGCCGAAGCCCGGAGCCTTGACGGCGCATACCTTGAGGCCTGCGCGCAGACGGTTTACTACCAGCGTAGCCAATGCTTCGCTTTCGAGGTCTTCGGCAATAATCAGCAACGAACGTCCCGACTGCACGACCTGCTCAAGTATGGGAAGCAGTTCTTTCAGTGCGGAAATTTTCTTGTCATATATCAGGATATACGGCTTTTCGAACTGTGTTTCCATCTTTTCCGTATCCGTCACAAAATAAGCGGAAATGTAACCGCGATCAAACTGCATGCCTTCCACTACCTCTACCGTAGTATCCGTGCCTTTTGCTTCTTCAACCGTGATGACGCCTTCCTTCTTCACTTTCTGCATGGCTTCGGCAATCAGTTTCCCGATGCTTTCGTCGCCATTGGCGGAAATTTTTGCCACATGCTCTATCTTTTCCAGATTGTCGCCTACGGCTTCAGCCTGTTCCGCGAGGTTTTCAATCACCTTGGCGACAGCCTTGTCAATGCCGCGTTTCAAATCCATCGGATTTGCTCCGGCGGTAACGTTCTTCAGTCCCACGCCAATGATAGCCTGTGCCAGAACGGTTGCCGTCGTTGTTCCGTCGCCGGCCTTGTCGCTTGTTTTTGAAGCCACTTCCTTAACGAGCTGGGCGCCCATGTTTTCGTAAGGACATGCGATTTCGATTTCTTTTGCCACGGTAACGCCGTCTTTTGTGATTTGCGGTGCGCCGAATTTTTTCTCGATGATTACGTTGCGGCCTTTCGGTCCCAGTGTCACTTTTACTGCATTCGCCAGTTCATCCACGCCTTTTTTCAGCAGGTCGCGGGCTTCCATATTGAATTTAATTTCTTTTGCCATGATAATAATTAATTATTGATGTTTGTAATTTCAGTTGAAAATCAGATAATAGCAAGGATGTCGGATTGACGCATAATGAGATATTTCGTCTCATCAAGTTCAATTTCCGTACCGGCATATTTGCCGTACAAAACCTTGTCGCCCTCTTTCAAGACCATTTCTTCGTCTTTTGTACCTTTGCCTACCGCGATTACTTCGCCTTTCAGCGGTTTTTCTTTGGCCGAATCGGGAATGATGATTCCGCTCGCCGTTTTTTCTTCTGCATCTGCCGGTTTAACCAGCACTCTGTCTGCTAATGGTTTAATACTCATGATTTTTAATTTTATAAGTTTATAATTAATATGATTTGTTTAAATTTGCACCCAATATTATACGAATATCGTGCCAAACATGTTTTCGGTAAAAAGGCTGTCATTTTTGCAGACAATACGGCAGGCCGAATTTCTGATGCTGACAATATGGCGTTGTGCATATCCCTGTCATTTGTGCGGATTTCCGCAGTACGGGTTAAGCTCCTGTTACCGTAATCGTTTTCCCGTCCACCGTTTCCTTTTTCGTATAGATTTTGTCCTCCCATTTCACTTCCGTGCGGTGGTCGAAGACAACCAGCCAGCCTTCGGAACAGCCGCAGGCATCCATATAACGGGCGGTCTGTTCGATGCCTTCTTCCAGATACTTCGCGCCGTGGCGAATCTTCAGTTCTATCGGATACTTCCGGTTTTCGTATGTCAGGCAGAGGTCGAGGCGGCCGGTTCCGGCAGCCATTTCCCGGATAATCTGTCCGCCGCCGTTGACTACCCGCTGCAGGAACGCCATCAGTATCAGGTGGGGCGCCGCCTCCTTATAATCGTATTTTTCAATCCAGATGTCGCTGTTTTCGCGCCAGAACTGCTGAAAGTCGCGCATCAGAAAATCCATGTCTATCCGTCCGTCTTTCAGGTAGCGGGGCATCTGGTAGGGATATTTTGGCGTTTTCAACTCTTCCTGCGTAAAAGAAGACAGTTTGCGGATAATCACTTCGGCATAAATCGGGTTGGCCGGCTCTATCTGCGAATTGACCGTGCGAATCAGTCCCAAATCCCTTGTGTACAGGAAATCGTCCGATTCCCTGTCGATAAATCCATTGCCCAGAATCACCGGTTCTATCACCCTGCGTACGCGCGCCTCTTTCAGCCGCTCCAGCAGGCTGTCGATGTGGGTGGGACGGTTGATGATGATGGTTTGAATGGCTTCATTCACCAGTTCCACTGTGACCGGACGGGTATAGTCGGACTGCAGGATTTTGTCGACAGCCTCGCGGGCGATGGCGTTCACCAGCCACGGCTGTCCCTGCGTCTGTTCCCAGGCCCGTTCCGTCGCGTCTTCCTCAAATTTTTGTCCGGTTTCGCCGGTATGTTGCCGGTAGAGGGAGGCGACTTCTTCCGGCGTAAAATTTTCCAGAGTCAGAGACTCCGTTACGATATTGAAAGGGCTGGCGCTTCCCAGCGATTCGCTGTCCGGACGGATTTTTGCCTTGTAGTCGCGGATATTGCGCATGCCGACCAGGGCTACGGAATGAGGGAAAGGTCGGTACGGACGAGTGTTGTGACCGTCGCGCAACTGTCGCAGAAATAAAATCAGGGTACCTTCACTCAGACAGTCTGCCTCGTCGAAAAAGATTACTAACGGTTTGTTCAGCAATGCGCAGAAACGGGAAAGTTCCACCTTTAAAACAGATATGTAATCGGTTAAATCGGCATTTTGAGCAAATTTGTCTCCCTGTGGGATACCGGAATAAAAAAAACTGTCTTTCATACAGCTGATAATAGCCGGGATGCCATCTTTCGGTTCAATAATGTTCTGTACGCTTTCCAGCGAGCAGTACAGCGCATGGTACTGTTCGCCCCCGTTAAGCTGCCGGGTCAAATCCCACAGGCAGGTTGTTTTCCCGCTCTGTCGCGCCGCATGAATCACAAAATACTGTTTCCGGTTTATCAGTTGCATCACGCCCTGCAAACGGATGGAGGCATCTATCATGTAATGCTCCATGCTATTGCACGGGCCTGCCGTGTTAAAATATCTCATCTTCTGAAAGTTTAATTGTTCTACATTTCCCGGCAAATGTACGTGAAATTTTCGAATTGTATACAGACGGAATGAATTAAAAAAAATACAGGGAAAAGGTTCATTTGAAAAAAATAACGTGATTGCCGTGCGGAATGACAAATTTCGCCGTTTTAGTCAGATGATTAAAATAAACGATTAAAAATATCGTTTTAATCGAAAAGATATTGTATTTTTGCAGCCGGAATCATTTAAATCAGAGAGATATGACTAAAACAAGGAAGGCGATAGACGCCTCGACCGAAGAAAAGATAAAAAATGCGGCGCACGTGGTTTTCCGGAAGAAAGGATACGTTGCCGCGCGGACAAGGGATATTGCCGAAGAAGCAGGCATTAATCTCGCTTTGCTGAACTACTATTTCCGCAGCAAGGAGAAACTGTTTGAACTCATTATGTCTGAAACGCTGACGGCTTTTTCACTGGGGCTGAGAGACGTTTTGAACGACGAGCGTACAACGTTCGAGGAGAAAATCGAACGGCTTGTGGATAATTATTTGGATATGTTCACGAAAGAGCCGGAAATTCCGCTGTTTGTTTTGAACGAACTGCGCAATCGCCCGGAAGATTTGCTTGCGAAATTGCCGGTGATATACCTGTTTCAAAATTCCGTGTTTGTCACGCAATTTCAGGAAAGAGCGGCAGCGGGGCGAATGAGGGAGCCAAACCTGTTGCACTTTATGATGAATCTGCTGGGCGTCACCATTTTTCCTTTTATCGGACAGTCTCTTATCATGGTATTGGGCGGGCTGGACGAATCGCAATTCAACCGGCTGATACAGGAGCGGAAAAAACGCATCCCCGTCTGGATTAAGGCAATAATGGAAGCGGAATAATTAAAAACATTTGATTAAAACGCACGACTGTAAACGGTGACGATATGAAACGGGCAAATTTTTTCAGGTTGGGAACGGACGTCGGTTCCACGACCATTAAGATGGTGGCAGTAAACGGGTCGGATGAAATTGTTTATAAATCTTACCGGCGTCATAATGCGGACGTCGTCCGGGTATTGGCAGATGAATTGAATGTGCTTTCGCGGCGGTTTCCCGGAGGACTGTTCGCGCTGAATATCACCGGCTCGGCGGGCATGGGCATTGCCGAACGCGCGGAAATCCCGTTCGTGCAGGAAGTGGTCGCTTCCGTAGGAGTGATGGGGAAGCAATACCCGCGGGCGAAAACGCTCATCGACCTGGGTGGCGAAGACGCCAAAATGGTGTTTTTCGAGGAGGGCAAACAGCCGGATATCCGGATGAATGGCAGTTGTGCGGGCGGGACGGGTTCGTTTATAGACCAAATGGCCGATTTAATGAATATTACGGTGGAAGAACTGGGGAATCTGGCGTTGCTGGGTGAAAAAATCTATCCTGTAGCTTCGCGTTGCGGAGTGTTTGCCAAAACCGACGTGCAAAACCTGATTTCGCGAAAGGCCCGGACGCCGGATATTGCCCTGTCGATACTTCACGCGGTTGCCTTGCAGAGCGTTACGACCCTGGCACGGGCCAGCACAATCCGCCCGCCGGTCGTATGCGCCGGCGGACCGCTTACTTTCCTGCCCGCCCTTCGCAAGGCGTTTCAGGATACGCTCCGGCTTGAAAGCGAACAGTTCCTTTTGCCCGAAAACGGCGAATATTTCCCCGCCTGGGGCTGCGCTTTGCTGAACTCCGGCAGACAAATTGACATACCGCAACTGATTGACAGAATCAAAGCGAAAGGCAACCGGCGGAAAGACACATTGCCGGCCCTTTTTCGGAGCGCGGACGAATATCGGGATTGGAAAGAAAACAGGGCTGTCACAGTGCTGAAAAGTAAAGACCTGACGGAAAATAAAGCGCTTGACTGCTTTCTCGGCATTGACGGCGGCTCGACTACCACAAAAATCCTGATTCTTGATGAAAATGAGAATGTCGTTTTTGATTTTTACGCCTCGAATCAGGGAAATCCATTGGAAAAAGTAGCGGAAGGGCTGCAAAAATTCTACGACCGGGCAAGCCGGAAAGGCGTCAAGGTGAATATACTCGGTTCCTGTTCGACCGGCTACGGAGAAGAATTGATAAAATCGGCGCTGAATCTCGACTGTGGAATTGTAGAAACGGCGGCGCATTTTACCGGCGCACAGTACATTGACCCCGAAGTTTCCTTTGTCCTCGATATTGGCGGACAGGACATGAAATCCATTTTTATCGAAAACGGCGTTATTTCGCGAATCGAACTCAACGAAGCCTGTTCGTCGGGCTGCGGTTCCTTCCTTCAGAATTTCGCAGCCACGATGAATATGACTTTGTCCCGGTTTTCGGAAGCGGCCTGTCTGGCCGGATACCCTGCCGATTTGGGCACGCGGTGTACGGTTTTCATGAACTCGAAAGTGAAACAGTCCCTGCACGAAAACGCCTCGCCGGGCGATATTGCGGCGGGACTTGCCTATTCCGTAATCAGGAACTGCCTCTTCAAAGTATTAAAGATAAACAACCTGAACGCGCTGGGCAAACACATTGTCATTCAGGGCGGAACTTTCCGCAACGATGCCGTCTGCAGGGCATTGGAACTTCTGTCCGGAAAGTCAATCCGCTCGACCGACCGCCCGGAACTGATGGGCGCGCTCGGAGCGGCGCTGTATGCCAGGAAGATGTCGAAAGGCCGGAGCGCCGCCGGCGGCATATCGCCGTTAAGCGAACTGCACGGGGTTGAAACAGGGGAGCTTAATTGCCGGGGCTGCAGCAATGCGTGTACGGTTTTGCGGTTCAGATTTACGAACGGAAACGTCTGTTTCGCCGGAAATAAATGCGAAAAAGTATATTACAACAGGAGCGGCGCGCCGAAGAAAGGTTTGAATTTCTTCGAGACGAAAAACCGGATGCTATTCGGCTCCACCCCCGTTCTCCGCGAAAATGCGGGAACGGGAAAGACGGTTGGTATTCCCCGCGCGCTGAACATGTACGAAAACTATCCGTTCTGGAAAACCCTGTTCGAGGCGTGCGGCTTCCGGGTCATTCTTTCGCCCGAATCGACTTTCGCCCTGTACGGAAAAGGCGCGGGTTATGTGATGTCCGACAACCTGTGTTTCCCTGCAAAACTGACGCAGGGACACGTCCTGTCCCTGCTTGAGACGGAGGGCGTCGACCGCATTTTTTATCCGATGGTTGTCAAGGAGGAAAAGGAACAGGGAAACTCCTGCAACTCCTTCAACTGTCCCGTTGTAAGCGGTTATCCCGACGTAATCCGAAGCGCCATGGAACCGGAAAGCCATGGCATTCCGTTAGACCGGCCGGTTATCACGTTTCACAGCGAAAAGGCGCTTGCAAAGGGCTGTTTCAGGTACCTGTCAACACTTGGCATCTCGAAAGACACATTCGACCCCGCCTTTGAACGCGCGATGAGGGAGCGGAAGAGGATAAAAACAGAACTGTGCGAAACCCAGAAAACAATGCTCGACAGGTTTATCGCCGGCCGCGAACCCGTCTTCATTGTTGCCGGACGCCCATATCATGCCGACCCGCTGATACAGCAGAAAGTCGGACAGATATTGTCCGACCTTGGGGCGAACGTTCTGACCGACGACGTTTTTCGCCCGGAAGACGGCGGCGGATTTGGCCGGCTGAACATCGTTTCGCAGTGGGCCTATCCCAACCGCGTCGTGCAGGCTGCAATGGCGGTAGCCGGACTGCCCCGGAACGTGCAGCTTGTACAGCTAAATTCCTTCGGATGCGGCCCCGACTCGTTTTACATGGACGAAACGGGTGAAATCCTGCGGCAGGCCGGTAAAAGCCATACCGTTTTGCGCATCGACGAAATCGCAAGTCCCGGCTCGGTCCGGCTGAGGTTAAGGTCGCTGATGGAATCGTTGCGTGGCGCGTCGCCCGCCGGGGGCCGCAAACAGGCGGATTACGCGGCCCCTTACGCCCGCCGCGACCGCCGCAAGACGATACTTGTCCCCTGGTTTGCCGATTTCCTCTCGCCCTTCGTGCCCGCCATCGGCCAGCTCGGCGGATACCGCGTCGTCAATCTTCCCAAACCGGGCAAAGCCTCCGCCGAAACAGGCCTGAAGTACGGGAACAATGAAGTTTGCTACCCCTCGATATTAATTCTGGGCGATATGATAAACGCCCTGCAATCGGGAAACTACGACCCGGAAAACTGCGTTGTCGCCATCACGCAGACAGGCGGCCAGTGCCGCGCGACCAACTATCTGGCACAAATCAAATCGGGATTGAAAAATGCCGGATTCGCCCATGTCCCCGTCCTTGCGATCGCAAGCGGGAAAGTCTATCAAAACGAACAGGAAGCATTCGACTTCCCCCTGATAAGGTTAGTCGATATCATCACACACACCCTGCTGTATGCCGACGCGCTGCGGCAAATGCACGCCTCGACCGCAGTCAGGGAGCAGGAAAAAGGCGAAACGCAGGCGCTGTTCGACACCTGCGTAAACCGCGGCATCGAAGCCATAAGACGCAACGAACCCAAAAACCTGCTCAAACTCCTGCAGCAGGCCGTCGCCGACTTCAACGCCGTCAAGGTAGAAAACCGGACATTCCGTAAAATCGGTCTGGTAGGCGAAATATACGTAAAATACAACACTTACGGGCAGGCGCACATCAGCGAATGGCTGCGCCAACAGGGCATGGAAGTAGTGACGCCTCCCGTCCTGGACTTCCTGATGCAGTACTTCGTCAATTCGCAGACAAACGCGGCCAACGGCATAGAGCGCCGGCACATGCTTGCCCGCATCCTCAATCCGGTATTCATGCAATACATGAACCGTCGGATTAACGGCGTGAAGCGTATCATGCAGCACTTCAGATACTACACCCCCGTCGAGTCCATTTTTGAAAAAGCGCAGTATGCCTCCCGCATCCTCGACCTCTCGAACCAGTTCGGCGAAGGATGGACGATAGCGGCGGAAGTAGCCTGCCATGCCCGCAGCGGCATCCGGGGAGTAGTCTGCATCCAGCCCTTCGGATGCATAGCCAACCACATCGTAGCCAAAGGCGTAGAGAAGCGCATAAAGCAGCTCTATCCCGAAATAAATCTCCTCTTCCTCGATGTAGACGGCGGAACGGCGGAAGTAAACCTGCATAACCGGCTGCACTTCATGATAGCCGATGAACAGTCTCCCCCCGGCGCTGTCTGAAAAAAAGTAATTCGCCCCCCCGTTCCTCCATCGTAGAGACGCGATACCTCGCGTCTCATCCGCACACCCTCATGAACCATCCGCACATCCTCAGGATTCTTACGCACATCCATAAGACTCTTACGCACATCCATAAGACTCTTACGCACATCCATAAGCATCTTACGCACATCCGTAAGACTCTTACGCACATCCATAAGCGTCTTACGAACATCCATAAGACTCTTACACACATCCATAAGAGTCTTACGCACATCCATAAACGCCTTATGGACATCCATAAGAGCCTTACGTACATCCATAAGAGCCTTATGGACATCCATAAGCATCTTACGTACATCCACAAAAACCTTATGGATGTACGTAAGAACCATGAAAAGTCGGATATTGTTACTGTAAACACGGTGAAGTAATCCGGGAGCCACGCATCGTACCTCGCAATAACAGAGAAATGAAGAGACGCGATGCATCGCGTCTCCCGCACAAGACCACACCGCATAAGGTTAAACCCAGGTATAAACAGCGCTGTAATATTCTATGTGAATAGGATGCGGATGCGACCCGGCAAACCGTAACA
>JAIRYY010000061.1 GCA_031267485.1 Tannerella sp. | reverse complement strand
CAGCAGGGACAAGGCTCCGACGTCCTGGCCGGCATCTGCACAAGCGTGACCGCGCTCTACCGCGACATCTACGGCATACGCCCGCGCTGGAACCGCATGGGACTGGAGCCTCACATGCTTCACCAGCTCGACGGAACGGACTTTCACTACACGCTAAGAAACACCGTCTACCGCCTGCGCCTCAGCGTCGACGACTACGAAATGTCGACGGCCGACTTTTCCGTAAAGTCAAAAGAAGCATTCGGCGCCTCGTTCGACCACCGCCAGCTCTCCTTTTTCCCCCGCAACCGCGACGAAACCGTCCTGCGAATCTCCGGCAAATCGGACGCGCCCCTCAGCCTGTCCGTCAGCAAATGGACGCAAAAAGACATCTCATGGCGCATCGCCTCCGCGGACGAATACACTTTTACGCTCGAAGGCCTTGATCCGTCCGCAAAATACGGGTTGACCGTCGACGGCCGGGCAACCCCGCTCGCGGTCGACGCTCACGGCACGGCAACCTTCTCCCGCCCCTGCCCGAAGCCCGCCTCCTTCCGGATCAAAACGAATAAAAGCGCCGATTCGCGCCATTAACAAAATCATCCGGATTATAATCATGATATTGCAATGAAAACAAACTTGCGGATGGGACGAACGCCTGGGCGCCGGTTTCGAAAATCCGGACTGCCCGAAGGCCAGGACTGCCTACAGGATGTTGTCCATACAGTCCTGGCTGGAATTTGCTAAAACGATTTAGTCTTTTATTTCCGTTTCTTTTTTCTCGTCTATTTGGTAAAAAAGAAAATATTGAATGAGAATCAGCCTCTTATACAATTTGTTTCGAGTTTTCCGTTTCAATTTGTTTTTTTTTAGACACCTGTATTCAAACAATAGCGGCGATTTTTATTTTCGCCTGTTGTTAATAAATTCCCCGATTCTGCCATTTCATAAAGATATTTTTTTAAATCTTTTTCGTCCACATCGGGCAACCGTTGCTGAATTTCCCTGCGCATTGAATTTGGGTGCAACCGCAAATCCTCTTCAATCAAAGCCATAAGCCGGTGTGGTTCAATGGTTTTTAACGAAGTTTTTATATTGGCTTTTGAATTGGCTATAATTTTAGGATTGACCAAAAATGTATTGCCTTTCCTGATTCCGCGAGTTACAATGATTCCCAAATCTGCCAATTTGCCGGTATAACTGCGTTGTCGTTTGTTATCAACAAGTTGCAGCAAATCGTCCAATTCGGTGGACAACAGCTTTTTGTGTTGAGCGATTAACCCCAGCGCAATCAGGTTTTTCTGCGAAATCTCATAATTTTGTGCAACATAGTCCAATACAGGCAAAATTTCCTCATTCACAATTTTCGATGTTTGGATAATTGTGGTGGAATTGAAATCCGAAAGAATTTTCGGCAATTCTTTGGAATCCATTGCATTCAACTCGTAAATCAAATCGTAACCGGAGCCTTCGCCTTCCATCAGTTTAAGGTCGTGCATAACGCGGATAAAATGTGGATTACGGCGCTGGCGAGCGTGCAGGATGTTATCTTTGGTTACGCCCATGGGCAACCCTCCCGGATTGGAAATTTCAAGGCGGTCGGGATAGACCTCAATCATAATATCACCGGAAATAGTGAATGTTTTATGAGCGAAAGCATTGAGCAACAATTCGCGAAGCACTTTGGGATGGTAATGCCGGATTTGTTTGCGGAACAATCCATCGGGAAACTCGTGGAAATAAGTCAGTTCTATCGCTTTGCGCTCAATATCCAAAAGCTGTTGTTCGGGATTAAGCAGATTATCGTGCCAGTCTTCCTTGCGAACTTTGCGTTCCGAATGATCATATACGATGTACTGTACGGTTATCGGATAGGCGATGCGACTGCGTTGCTGCGCACTTCCAAGCCATAAAATGCCGAGATAGGTAAGATAATCGCCCGCAATGAAATTGTAATTTTCAAGGATTTCCGCGTCAGTCATTTGCCTGATATGTTCGCTTACGCGGTCTGAATTTCTGATTTTACCGGCAAAATTCCGAATATTATTTTCATCAATATCACTGGTTTTTACCGTTTTTGGACAAACCAGCTCCCATTGGTACGCCTGCTTTTCGTAAGCCAGGCGATGAATGTCCTCATTGCGAATCGGCTCGCATTTGTCGGCTACCCGCAAATAAATCTTTCCGTCGGAAGTGGTTGCAATGGATTTCATCGAAGGTGAAATGTCAATCGTAAAATAGTGGCTTCCATTGCTATAAGTCAAAATTTCAGAACCTGCGAGAGCGACATTGAAACACAGACTCCGCAGACGTGAAACGGTATCGTTCACTTCGTCCGTTTTTATGGTCTGACCGGCAGGCGGTTGTTTGGTTTTATCGTCAAATCCGACAAATATTTTTCCTCCCTGCGCATTTGCCAGACTCACGCAAGTAACGGCAAGGTCTTTGAAACCCTTGTCGCCGCCACGTATTTTTTGAATCCCCTTGTACTCTTTGCTTAAAGTTTCTGCTGCCATATTTCAAATTTTCCCAAATCCCCGTTAAAAGTATTCATATATCTTGTTCCAACATAAATTAACGCGCAAAAATAATAAATATTTCTGACAAATAAAGTCCGTCTCAAATCAATTAATTATTCTTTTGGTGCACTTGCATCTTCATCCACATGGGGGCGGGGATGGCCGGAGGTGCGATTCGTTATAGCGCCATATATTTTTTAAATTAGTTATTGTTTTTCCAAAATATGTATTTATATTTGCAGGCGAAAACTCACAAGAAGTTCATGAAAAACGAATAATAATATGAATATTTTCTCACGATCTCACATTCCGGATAACTCCCGTTCAAGCCTTTGGATGAGAGGGTTTGGCACGATTCTTGCAGAGAGAGAGAGAGAGAGAGAGAGAGAGAGAGAGAGAGAGAGAGAGAGAGAGAGAGAGAGAGAGAGATGGGCAGGTCTGCCGTATAGCCTCATCACGCGCGCCGCGCGTATCATAAGAAAAACTTCCGAAAAAAACAAATATCATTCAAAAGAATTTTTAATCCGTCCGGGTAAATTTCACATTCACCCGGATGGATTGCGTATTCCCGCGGGAGAATGTCCCGCCGACTCGAGAATATGGCTCATCGACTCGAGAATATGGCTCATCGGCTCGAGAATATGGCTCATCGACTCGAGAATATGGCTCATCGACTCGAGAATATGGCTCGCCGACTCGAGTGAATTTCCCGCAAATATTCAATTAAACAGGCTATACTTCTCCGTCATTGCGAACGCAGTGAAGCAATCCAGGCGCAGGCGGTGCAGGCGGTTGTGCAGTTTTCGCCTGTGCCTGGATTGCTTCGTCGTACCTCCTTACAATGACGAAAAATAGAACAATTGATTATATGCATATTAACCGACCGTTTTTTTTCGTCTTTTTCCCTCTTTTCCCCGGCGATGCCGGGGTGGGATCTCGCGATGACGGGGCGGGAGAGCCCGCCGGCCTCGCCGGCGCGGACTGCGCTATGACGGGGTGCGACAATCTGAAATTCGCCCTGAACGGAATAAATACAGTATAAACTTAAATGGAATGCCTATGGAAAGAAAAAGGAAGGATGAGTGATTCCGGCAGGAATGTCGGGGGGGATGGTGAAAAAACATCCGTCAAAACGAGACAGGAATTTAACTGAATAAAATTTAATTAGAAATTAACGTATGAATAAAAAAATGATTATGAAATGGAATATGTTGCGGCGAACAATCATGACCGCAAGTATTATCTGCTGTACGATTTTGCTGCATGCGCAGAATATCGGCATTTCCGGCATCGTAACGGACGCCGGAGGAGAGCCGGTCGTCGGCGCCAATGTATCGGAAAAAGGTACGGCAAACGGAACGGGTACGGATGCGAATGGGGCTTACCGTCTGAATGTAAAGGAAAACGGCACACTCGTATTTTCGTATATAGGCTATGTCACCCGTGAGATAAAAGTGACGGGTGATGAAACGGCGATCGACGTGATTATGCAGGAAGATACCGAAGCGCTGGACGAAGTCGTGGTTGTGGGCTACGGCACGCAGAAGAAGGTGAATCTGGCAGGCGCCATATCGACCGTCTCGGCCGAAAAACTCACTCAAACGCCATCGGCAAACCTGACCAACGCGGTAGCAGGCAGGCTTTCCGGAGTACTGGCCACCAATTCGAACGGAGAGCCGGGCAGCGGCTCAACCCTGCAAATCAGAGGTCTGAGCACGTTAAAGAACAACAGCCCCCTGATCGTCATCGACGGGATTATTTCGGGCGATTTTTCACAGATAGATCCGAATGAAATCCAGAGTATTACCGTGTTGAAAGATGCGTCCTCCGCCATTTACGGAGCAAGGGCTGCCAATGGCGTTTTCCTGGTTACCACCAAACGGGGGAACGTGGGGAAGCCTAAAATCTCGTATAACGGGATGGTTGGCATACAGCAGCCCACTCAATATACCAAATTGATGACGCCTTACGAGTATGCCGTCAACAAAAACAAGGCATACCTCAACATGGGATATGATCCGAATAATCCCGCTCAGGCTCCCAATTTTTATTCGGATGACTTGATCGCCAGGATGAAAGCCGGCACATGGGGCGTCAACTGGCAGGAAGAATCTTTTCAGGATAATGCTCCGGAAACGCAGCATAACCTGTCGGTGAACGGCGGAACGGACGCCATACGCTATTTCCTGTCGACCGGCTATTTCAATCAGAAAGGCATGTTTGAAAATATGGATTTCAACCGTTATAACCTTCGCGCCAATGTGGACGCCAAAATCACCAGACATCTGGATATCGGGCTGAACGTGGAAGGACGCCAGACAAATAATAATCTGCTGGGAACAAACATCGGCGAATTGTTTTTTGATATGGTTGCCGCCGACCCCGCCCGCTATCAGGCGCCTTACTATCCGGATGGGAAACCGGTTGATCCGCAGGTTCGGAATCCGGTTGAAAATCCCAAATCGGGTGGATACGAACGGCAGCGGACGAATTATTTTCAGGGCGTTCTGTCTTTTGAACAGCGTCTGCCTTTTGTCACTCCCGGATTGAGCGTGAAGGGAAATGCCGCTTTCAACTACAATTACTACTTTTCCAAACGCTTCGTCAAACCTTTTACGATGTACGTGGAAGACGAAAACGGAAATGTGACCAGCGCAATACAGAGAGGAACGGCGCTTGCCCTGACCGAAAATTTCGAGAATACCCGCGGGACGGTCTACAATATTTCCCTGAATTATGCGCGTGTTTTCGGCAGTCATGACGTCAGCGCCATGTTGCTTTACGAACAGGCCGAATCGACGGGCGATCGAATGAACGGTACCAAACAGGATTATGCCACCGATGTTAAGGACGAGTTGTCGGCAAGCGGCACCGCCAACCAGTCCTTTAGCGGATCGAGCGTTCTCAACGAAGCCCGGCGAAGTCTGGTAGGCAGGGCAAACTATGCGTTTAACAGCAGATACCTGCTGGAATTTTCTTTCCGTTACGACGGTTCCTACCGGTTCCCGAAAGAGACGCGATTCGGCTTTTTCCCCTCCGTTTTGCTGGCGTGGAGAATCTCCGAAGAATCGTTCTTCAAGAAAAGCGGGCTGGATTTTGTCGACAATCTGAAACTCCGTATTTCCAAGGGGCTGATTGGTAACGACCGCGTCGATGCGTTCCAGTTTATGGACTCCTATTCTTTCAACGCTGCCGGACCCGTGTTTGGCGGAGCGCAGGAAATGCTGATCAACTATGGCGTCTATCCCAATCCTGTTATCACCTGGGAAAAGCAGGATAACAACAATGTGGGAATCGATCTCAGCATGTGGAAGGGACTGCTGAGTATTGAGGCGGATGCGTTCTACCGCAAAACGCGCGACATTCTCTGGAGCCGCGACCGTTCGGTGCCCGGCACTTTCGGGCGCAGCCTCCCCAATGAGAATTATGCGCAGATGCAAAGTCAGGGGTTTGACCTCACGGTCGGGCATCAGAACCGGATCAACGACTGGCAGTATTCGCTACAGCTGACCGGCACGTACGCCACGAACAAGGTAACGCAGGTGGACGACCCGTCTTCGCGTCTGGATTACGAAAAGCAGCTCAACCGCCCGGTAGGATTCAGGGTCGGGTACGAATCGCTGGGATTTTTCCAAAGCAATGAAGAAGCAGCCGCATGGTACGGCGGGCAGCAGTTCGGACAAAACTCCATTGCGGGCGACATCAAATATGCCGACGTGGACGGAGACGGTGAAATCACGAACCGCGACCAGAAAGTATTGTCCAATAACGGTTACGCTCCAAAGCTTATGTTCGGTCTTTCTTTCGGATTGAAATGGAAAAATTTCGATTTTGATATTTTTGCGCAGGGCGCCGCCATGCGTACCGTGTTGATAAATACAATGGGGCGCACGATGTATATCTGGGCGTTATGCAATTCGCCAAGCTACCTGGCGGACAGCTGGTCGTCCGACAATCGGGACGCCAAATATCCTGTTGCCTGGATAGATTCCCGAAGTATCAATGACCGGACTTCTTCGGTCTGGCTCAAGGATGCTGCATACGTTCGCCTCAAATCCGCCAGTCTGGGATATACCGTCAGGCAGGAAAAACTTCAGGCTATCGGGATAGAGAGGTTGCGCGTTTATGTTTCCGGATTCAACCTTTTAACTCTCAGCCAGGTTAAAGAGTTTGACCCGGAAGCCGAAGATCCCAGCGCACGCTATTATCCCCAGCAGCGGAATTTTAATTTAGGAGTAAACATATCATTTTAAAACAGTATGATAATTATGAAAAGAATAATATTATATATCGGCAGTTTTATGATGTATACTGCCGTTTTTTCGGGTTGCACTGCGGATTTTCTGGACAGGAACAATCCCGGAGCAATTACATCCGAGGATGTATGGAACGACGCCAAGCTGATTTCACAGTATGTCAACTCCATCTACAATGACAATACGGGCTGGGACCGTTCCCATCTTATTTCCAATATTACGGATGAAGGGACATACTCCGTAGGTCATCCCGTGTGGCAGGGACAGCTGGACGAGGTTACCAATCCTCTGGAATATTGGGCTTATTCGCAGGTACGCAAAGCCAATGAGTTTTTAGTCCGTATTGACGGGACGCCTGTAGACGAAGCCACGAAGACGACTCATAAAGGCGAAGTGCGTTTCCTCAGAGCTTTACGCTATTTCAACATGGTCAAGCGATATGGAGGCGTACCCCTGATTACCGAACCCCAGGCATTGACCGACGACCTGGAAACGCCGCGCAATACGCTTGACGAATGTTTCAATTTCATCATTACCGAATGTGACGCGGCGATTCCGTTGCTTCCCGAAACGGCTGCCCGGGGACGGGCGACCAGGGATGCGGCCAGGGCGCTGAAAGGACGGGCGTTGCTGTATTATGCCAGCCCCAACTGCAATCCGAACAGCGACCGGGAGCGTTGGAAAAATGCGGCAGACGCCAACCGGGAACTCATCGGCAAATACGAACTCTATCCCGATTTGGAAAGGCTCTGGCTGGATAACGGCAACAGGGAGTCGATTTTTGAGGTGCAGTACGCTCTGCCGCTAAAGTCCCACGGATGGGACGCGTCCCTGAAAATGCACCGGATAGCCGTAGGCGATGCCCGTGCAACCGTACCCGTACAGGAAATGGTCGATGCCTTCCCGATGAAAAACGGGAAAAGTATTTCGGATCCCGCTTCCGGTTACGATCCCGCCCATCCGTATGAAGGCCGGGATAATCGCTTTTACGCTTTTATCGCTTTCAACGGCACGACGATGAAAGGTATGATTGGAGGCGTGATAACCGCATTTGAACTGCAAATCTATACCGGCGGCATTGATTTTGACGGTATTCCCGGAGCCGCCAATACGATGACCGGATACTATGTCAAGAAAGCGCTGGATCAGGATAATACGCTTTATCGCATGAGTTATGGAAGCGTCCAGCCCTGGATGGAATTTCGTTACGCCGAGATATTGCTCAGTTATGCCGAAGCGCAGAATGAATACCTTACCGCGCCCGACCAGAGCGTATGCGATGCGCTTAACCTCGTCCGCGCACGGGCGGGGATTACGGAAAACCTGACGCCGGCAAGTCTGTCGAAAGAGCAGATGCGCGAGCTGATACACAATGAACGTTATGTGGAACTGTGCTACGAACAGCATCGTTTCTGGGATTTGATACGCTGGAAACGGCTCGGTCGCCTGAATGGCATGGTACGGTCGGGCGTTGTGATTACCAAACATGACGACGGTACTTTTACTTACGCTTACGGTCCCGTTGACCCGCAACCCGGCAATTTCCAGGACAAACTGTATTTCCTTCCATTCGCTCAATCCGAACTTTCGAGAAACAGCAGACTGGAACAGAATCCGGGATGGTAAACTAACTTTTGAATTGATGCCTGACGGGTTCCGGCGGCCTGTCAGGTTTCAATTTTATGACGGTTAGGGCATCTTTAACCCCGCGTATGCCGTTGCGCTGCCGGGAAAGAGTGCATTATGTCGATATTATGATATATTATGTCGATTTTGTATACTAAAAAAATAATATAAATGCATTAATTTTGCGCTGTGTTTTTTTTACAAATAAATTCAATTCTGACTATGAAAACAAAATTTATCCTCTCAGCCTTTTTGGCGTTTCTCCTTTTTGCCTGTGCCGTGGATGACGGTCTGCGTGTCGAGGGACTTACCTGCGAATATCTGGTCGACCCGCTCGGCATTGATACGGAGACGCCGCGGATTGGCTGGAAGTTGACCGACACAAAGCACGTCCGGGGACAGCGCCAGACGGCTTATCAGGTTTTAATAGCCACAGCGCCCGACAGGCTTCGGGAGGGTGAGGCTGATGTATGGAATAGCGGGAAAGTCGTCTCCGACCGGTCGCATCCGGTCGCCTGCGAGGGCGTGCGGTTTCAGTCCGGGGGCGATTATTACTGGAAGGTGCGCGTGTACGACCGCGACGGCAACGCCTCGGCCTGGAGCCGGCCCGCCCGTTTCTCGATGGGGCTGCTCAATCGTGCGGACTGGAAGGGGGAGTGGATAAAGCATCCCGCGGCAACGCCCGAAAAGCACGTCTGGTTCCGCCGGAAAGTGCAGCTCGACAGCCGGGCGTCGACGGCGTTTGCGTATGTTGCCACTTCCGGCTACCACGAGCTGTACGTCAACGGGCGCAGGGTGGACGAACGCGTGCTGGCTCCGGCGATTGCGCGCATTGACAGGCGGATACTGTATGTGACGTACGATATTGCGCCGCTGCTCCGTCAGGGCGAAAATGTGGTGGCGCTGTGGTACGGGCCGGGCTGGACGCGCAACAACTTTTTCGCTCCTGTGACCGGACAGGCCGTCCTGCTGCAGTTGAACGGCGAACTGAAGAACGGCGAGGCGTTCGCCGTCCATTCCGACGCTGCATGGAAATGCGCCGAAAGTTACAGCCGCAACAGCGGGGATTTCCGGTTTACGGACATGGGGGGAGAAGAAGTGGACGGACGGCGCTATTCCGCGGACTGGAATACGGTCGGCTTCGACGACAGCCGCTGGGACAACGCCGTTGCGACCGCGCCGGTAACGGACGGCGGCGAAGTGACGCTGTCGGCGCAGATGACCGACCCGTCGCGCATCATCGAAATCATTCCGGCGCGGGAGATGATCGACACCATTCCCGGCGTTTTGCGCGTGGACATGGGAAGGAGTTTCACGGGCTTTCTCGAAGCGCGTTTCGACGGTCTTGAGGCCGGCGACACGGTGATTATCCGCATTTCCAACCGCCGCGACGTCCACCGGGGTTTTGCCGGGCGGCACATCGGGAACAGCGCCATCGAGGAGTTTGGGCAGACGCAGTATTACATTGCCCGCGGCGAAAACGGCGAGACGTTCCGCAACCGGTTCAACTTCTTTGCCGGACGCTATGTCCATTTCGAGGGGCTGAAGCGGAAGCCCGCGCTTGCCGACATCACCGGACTTGCCGTATCGAGCGCCGGCGTGCGCACCGGTTCGTTCGAATGTTCCGAGCCGCTGTTCAACCGCATGTACGAAATCGACCGGTGGACTTATGAGATGTGCCATACCGAGGGCGTCACGGTCGACTGTCCCAACCGCGAACGGCTGGGTTACGGCCCCGAGGGCGCTTACCAGACTGCCTGGGGAGTGGGGATGCCCTGTTTCGCAAGCGGGGCGCACTACGTCAAGAATGTCCGCGACTGGAGCGACGTGCAGGCGCCGGACGGCCGCATGAACAACGTCGCGCCACAGATGAGCGTCATGTACGGCAGTACGCTCAACGGCGCGGCTAACATGAACATCGCATGGGAACACTACCTGGCATACGGCGACCGGAGAATCCTGGAGGAAGCGTATCCCGCCGGTAAAAAATGGATTGAATTTCTGAACGCGCATGTGGTCGACGGGATGCTGACGCCTTACGACCGCGGCGGTTTTTTCCTCGGCAAATGGGTTAGCCCGGGGCCGGCGTTCGAATATGGCGGCTCTCCGCAGGCGCTGTTTTTCAACAACTGCGCTTACGTGATGACGCTCGACCTTTTTATCCGCATTGCGGAGGCGCTGGGACGGGACGGCGAAACGCCGCCTTACCGCGAACGCCTGGCGTCGGCCCGCGCCGCGATACACGAACGGTTTTTCAACCCGGCGGTCAACAGTTACCTCGACGGCGACCAGGTGCGCACGGCGCTTGCGCTTTTCACCGGCGTCGTTCCCGACCCGCTGCGTCCGGCGGCGCTGGAGCATCTGGAAAA
>JAIRYY010000059.1 GCA_031267485.1 Tannerella sp. | reverse complement strand
TCCATTTCGCGGATGCTCATGCCGGATTCGCTGGCGAAAAAGGAGGCCATCGAAGCGAACGAGTTGTTGAAATAGTCTTTCAACATGCCGAAAAGCTGCTGTTTTGAATAGTCTTCTTTCCGGATGGCCGGGTAGTAGGTGAAGACCCGCGCCCCTTCGTCGGACTTGTGGGCGGCGAAGCCTTTCGTCTCCAGGATACGGATAATGGTCGAGACGGTCGTACGCGACGGCTGCGGATGCGGGAAGCAGTTGCGCACGTCCTGTACCGAACCCTCCCCTATCGTCCAGAGGTATTGCATGACCAGTTCTTCTGTTTTTGTCAGTTGCATGTCGTGTATTTTTTCTTCAGTATGACGTAAATCATATCGTTGCTCCCGCATCCGACCGTTGTTGTGGAGTAATCCTCGTGGCTCACGGTAATCCGGATGCTGCCGGGGGCTGTGCGCAGTGAAAATTTCCCGTTTTCATCCGTCAGGACGGTCTCTTCCGAAGCCGGATTGCCGACCGATGCGTTTTGAATGGGCTTTCCGTCCCCGTCTTTGACAATTCCCCTGACCATATCGGGCAGTTTGTCTTTGTTTGCTTTCGTCGTTACCAGGATGACGCCATTCCGGCCTTCTTCGCCATATACTGCGGTAGCGTTCGCGGCTTTCAGGATGGAGAGGGACTGAATGTCTTCCGGCTTTATTTCTTTACTTAACGAATCCTGCCTCTCGCCGTCCACTATCCACATCGAACTGTCTGCTTCGGCAGCCATGTTAAGGAAGAGGTTCGTTTTTGAGGCGGTACGCGCCGTGCCGGAGAATCTTTCCGCAGGGAGAATCTTTCTTTCGGTAATGATTTTAATGCTGTCGCCTGTGAGGTTAATATCCGAAAAGGATTTTTTTAAAGCGCATCTTCTCGTCGTTATCAGAACGACGCCATTCCGGGCTTTTTTGCCATATATTGCGGAAGCCGCCCGGTCTTTCAGGATGGAGATGGACTCAATGTCGGTCGGCAGGAAGTCTTTGCACAGCGAATCTTTCAACTCGCCGTCCACTATCCATGCCGGCCGGTCTGCTCCCGGAGCCATGTTAAGGAAGAAGTCCGTTTTTGAAGCGGTGCGCGCCGTGTCGGAGAATCCTACCGCAGGAAAAGTATCGCTTAAAGATACGGCGGCAGCGATTGAGACCGTATTTGAATCGCGCCTGCGCTCTTCGGCGATGCGTTTATGTTCTTCCGTGCGTTTGAAGTTGGCGGCTAATGAATCCTCCCTGTTTTCCATTTCACCGGTGGAAATTTCCACGACGCCGTTCCGGCCTTCTTCGCCGTATTTTTCGATGGCGTTCCAATCCTTCAATACGGTGAGGGTTGAAATGCTTTTCGGGTCAAATTCGGAAAGATTCCTGTCTGTTTTTTTGCCATTGATAATAATCAGCGGCGTTTTCCCGCGTTGAGGTACGGAATTGAAGCTATTCCCGTTTGCCGCCGGTTTTTCCGACAGAATCCGGGTGTAGCCTCCGGCGGCGGCCTGGCTGAAACTTCGCTCGTTAGCTTGTCCTGAAGCGACCGTCCGGAGCGGTTCAGGGGCGCTTGCCCGAATGTATTCGGGCTCGGCAAAGAACCACAAAAATGCGGCCATTGCAGGAACTGCCAGTAAGGAAAAAAGTTTCCTTGCCGGGTTTGAACTGTTTTTTTTCATCATGCTGATACGTTTTATATGATTTGATTGGGAAAAAGAATCCGCCATTGGGAAAACCGGCGTTCTGAACCATTGGCTGACCAGCGTCTGCCGGTAGGCGGCCTGTCCGCAATCCGCCAGCGCTTCGCGGTCTGCCAGGTATTCGTGATTGTTGCGGAGGGCTTTTTCGTAGAACCGGACGAGCGGATTGAACCACCACGCCAGGCTCAGTATGTTCACGGCGAACAGGTCTATCCAGTGTTTTTGCCGTATATGGGCTTCCTCATGCCGGAGGATGATGCGCCTGTCCGCGTCACTCAATCCTACGGGGATAATGGCGTAACGGAAAAACGAGAAAGAGTTTCCGAACACGGGCGATTCAACCAGGATGTAACCGGCATGACGCCGGCAGCGGCTTCGTCTGATAACCCGGAACAGGCGGAACAGTCCGGCGGAACGGACGGCCAGCAGACCGCACAGCGCCGTCACGTACAGGACGGGCAACAGCGTCCGCAACAGTTCCGGGAGCGAGGCCTCCGTGCGCGCGCCGTCCGCGACCACAGGCAACACGCCGTCCGCCGGTGCGGCGAACAGCCCCGGCTGTATGCCTGCCGCTCTCACCTCTACCGCATAGCGCACGGTAATCAGCGGAAGCGTCACGGCCGCCGCCATGCCCGCCAGCAGAAACATCCGGTTGAACCCGTAGAACGTTTCCCGCTGCAGGAACAGGCAATATATACCCCAGAAAAAGGCAAGTATGACGCCCGCTTTTAAACTGTATATCCCGAAATCTTCCATATCTCCGTATGTTTTTCAATTGTTCCGCCGCAAATGTATGACTATTTTTTTAGTCAGCAAACATTCCGGGGCTTTTTTCGACTAAAAATTTAGACCGGCGGAAATTCCGGTAACATTCTCGCCGGTTTTTGCAGCGAAAGTATGTGCCGGATGATAAATAATTCCATATATTTGCACCTCGTATTTTTAACCTCAAAACAATCAGACTATGGAATCGGGATTTAACAGAAAGGAAAGGCTTTTGTCGCTTGATGCGCTCCGGGGATTTGACATGCTGTTCATTATGGGACTGGCGGACTGGGTTGTCTCCCTGTGCGGCCTGTTCCCCGCGTCCGGGATTATGGGTTGGCTCTCGTCGCAGATGTCGCATGTGGCATGGAATGGCCTTACGCATCACGACACGATTTTTCCGCTGTTTCTGTTTATTGCAGGCATATCGTTTCCCTTTTCGCTGGCCGGACAGCGGGCGCGGGGTAAAACGGAGCGGCAGATTTTCCTGAAAGTGATCAGGCGGGGCGCGGTTCTCGTCTTCCTGGGGATGGTATACAACGGGTTTTTCAGGCTGGATTTTGCGCATCTGCGGTGTGCAAGCGTCCTGGGGCGCATCGGCCTGGCCTGGATGATTTCGGCGCTGCTGTTCATGAAGTTCAAAACCCGGACGCTGGGCGTAGTTGCCGCCGCTATCCTTGTCGGTTACTGGCTTTTGATGTGGCTCGTTCCGGGCGGGCCGGAGACGTATTCGTTCGAACATAATTTTGCCGGAACCGTCGACCGCCTGCTGTTGCCGGGAAGGCTGATTTACGGGGAGAATCACTTTGACCCGGAGGGATTGCTGAGTACCCTCCCGGCTGTCGTGACGGCGATGCTGGGCATGTTCACCGGACAGTTCGTCCGTCTTCCGGACGACCATCCTGCCGGCCGCCGGAAAACGCCGTACATGCTTGCCGCTGCCGCCGCGCTGCTCCTTGCCGGGTGGGCGTGGAGTTACGTTTTCCCGGTCAACAAAATGCTATGGAGCAGTTCCTTCGTCTGCGTGGTAGGCGCATATTCCCTCTTCCTGTTTGCGGCGTTCCATTACATTGTGGATGTGAGGGGCTACCGGAAATGGACGTTTTTCTTCCGCGTTGTCGGGATGAACTCAATCACGATTTATCTGGCCCAGCGGATGATTGATTTCCGGCAGGCGTCCGGTTTCTTTTTCGGCGGGCTGGCCGGCCTGTTCCCGGAGGAATGGGCGAACCTGGTCAACGCCACGGGGTACGTCGCCGTCTGCTGGCTGTTCCTCCTGTTCCTGTATAAAAAGAACGTGTTCCTGAAAGTGTGAGAAATTATCCGAACGCGTTCAGTGTTGCATGAATGATTTGGAGACAAATTCAAGAACCAGCGGAAGTTCCATTCGCCAGTAAGTCCATGAGTGTCCGCCGTCCTTGACCCTGTATTCGTGGGATATTTCGCTTTTCCTGAAAGCGACGTGCATGCGCGCGTTCCCCTCATAAAGAAAATCATCGTCCCCGCAACTTACATACCAGCGCACGCTCCTGATTTGCTTGAGTTCTTCTTCCGATGCGTTACTGATTATTTCCTCTATGCTGTGACGCCTGAAATGCGCTTCGATTGCGGCGTCCGGTATTCCGGACAAATTCCCCGCGCGTTCCCTGTGCTGTTCCGGCGTCCAGCTACCCGTTGCCGCGCTCAGGGGCGCCGCTGCGGCAAACATTTCGGGATGGTGCAGGGCGTAGAAAATGGTTCCTCCTCCTCCCATCGACAGGCCGGAAACGGCGCGATAGCGTCGCTCGGTTCTCACGCGGTATGTTTTTTCAATGTGCGGAACGAGTTCCTTGAAGAAAAAGTCTTCATAATTGAAATCCCCTTTTATATCGTTGAAATATCCCCGTCTGCCGGTGTCGGCATCGGGCATAACGATAATCATGGGGCCGGCCAGTCCGGCGGCAATCGTCCGGTCGGCAATGTGCTGCACCTGCCCGAACTGAACCCACCCGGTATGGTTGTCCCCCGACCCGTGCAACAGATATAAAACCGGATAGCTGCGGTCTGTTTCGTCATAACCCGGCGGCAGATAAATCGAATATTTACGCTCAGCCTTGAGAATCTCGCTTTTTACGGTCCGCGTTTCATAGACCTTGCCGGTTTGCGCTATGGACAAATTACTGATGATTAACAGTCCGGCAATAAATAAATGTCGTTTCATTGGTAAATTTATTTTATTGATTTAATGATTCCACAAAAGTAGCGTTTTTTTCGATAAACCGCACGCCGGCGATGCAAATAAATCAAAAGTCGAGCGTTAGCTGTACGGGAGGCAGCAGGGTGAATGACTTGCGGTGGCAGGGCGTTGTCCCGAGGATGCGGATAGCGTCGCGGTGGGCTTTCGTCGGATATCCCCTGTTCCTGTCCCACGAATAGCCGGGATATTTGCCGTTCAGTCCGTCCATGTATTCGTCGCGGTGCGTTTTGGCCAGGACGGATGCGGCGGCAATGGAGAGGTATTTGCCGTCGCCTTTGACTACCGTCGTGTGCGGGATTCCGGGATAGGGCGTGAAACGGTTCCCGTCGACAAGCAGATGCTCCGGCGTCACGCGAAGTTGCTCTATCGCCCGGTGCATTGCCAGGAATGAAGCTTTCAGTATGTTTATGCGGTCTATTTCTTCGGGCGTTACAACGCCTATGGCCCATGCCAGGGCTTCGTTTTCTATCAGGGGGCGCAACGCCTCGCGCTGCCGTTCCGTCAGTTGTTTGCTGTCGTTCAGTTCCTCATTGCGGAAATCCGGCGGAAGAATAACCGCCGCGGCATATACGGCCCCGGCGAGACAGCCCCGTCCGGCCTCGTCGCATCCCGCTTCCAGCCGGCCTTTTTCCAGGCAGGGTAACAGTATGGCTTTCTTCTTCTTCATAATGATTTCCTTTCAGAACATGCCGGCTACTTTTTCGATGCCCGCAATCAGCGCGTCTATTTCATCCTTTGTGTTGTAGACGGCGAATGAAGCCCTGACCGTACCCTCGACGCCGAGCGCATGCATGAGCGGTTCGGCGCAGTGATGCCCCGTCCGGACAGCGATGCCGAGGCGGTCCAGCAGCATCCCCATGTCATAGTGATGAATGTTGTTGACTAAGAACGAGACTATGCCGTTTTTGTGCGGCGAATTTCCAAAAATACGCATGCCCTCCACTGACATGAACCGTTCCGTCGCATGGCGCAACAGTTCATTTTCATGCCTTGCGATTTCCGCGAGGCCAATCCCGCTCACATAATCCAGCGCGACAGCCAGCGCCGTACTGCCGATGTAGTCCGGCGTGCCGGCCTCGAATTTGAACGGTAACGCGTTGAATCGGGTCTGTTCGAACGATACGGAGGATATCATCTCGCCGCCGCCCTGATACGGCGGTATTCCGTCCAGCCACTTTTCCTTGCCGTAGAGGACGCCTATTCCCGTCGGGCCGTAAACCTTATGCCCCGAAAAAGCGTAGAAATCGGCATCCAGCGCCTGTACGTCGACTTGCTGATGCGCTACGGCCTGCGCCCCGTCAATCAACACCGGCACACTGTGCGCGTGCGCGATGCGGATAATATCCTCAACCGGATTGATTGTGCCGAGGACATTGGAAATGTGCGTTACGGACACAATCCTCGTCTTCGGAGAGAACAGTTTCGCGAAAGCCTCCATATCAAGCTCCCCCGTCCCGTCGACAGGTATGACCTTGATGACGATGCCCTGTCGCACCGCCTGAATCTGCCACGGCACGATGTTCGAATGATGCTCCATGGCCGAAATGATAACCTCGTCGCCCGGAGCCATATACTCGTAGGTAAAACTCGACGCGATAAGATTGATGGCCTCCGTCGTGCCGCGCGTAAAAATGATTTCGCCGGACTTGCCCGCATTTATGAATTTCCGCACCGTGCAGCGCGCCTCCTCGTGAGCCTCCGTAGCCTGCATACTCAGGAAATGCACGCCGCGATGAATGTTCGCATTTACATTATAATATTCCTCCGTAATCTTTTCCACCACGCACCGCGGCTTCTGCGTGGTCGCCGTATTGTCAAGATAAATCAAAGGCCTGCCGTATACCGTACGGTGCAGAATGGGAAAATCGTCTCTTATTTTGTTTACGTCCATGTCAGTTTTATTTTAACAGCGGCCAAACATAGACAAAATTTTCGGAATGAAAACGATTCGGCCGCATAAATTGGAATCAGGAGAGGTTATTCATCTCATATTTAGTCGGAGGAGTTTATTTCTTCTTCCGTCAAACCGGTCATTTTCACGACGTCCTCCAGCGATACCCCGCAGGCTAACGCCCGCCTGGCGATATTTACAGCTTCCATTTTCGCCCCTTCTTCGCGCCCTTTTTCCATTCCCGTCTCCATTCCCTTCTCCAATCCTTTTTCCATTCCCTTTTCCATCCCTTTTTCCATTCCCTTTTCCATTCCTTTTTCCATTCCTATTTTCATTCCCTCTTTCATACCCTTTTTCAAACCCTCTTTCATCCCCTTTTTCAAACCTTCTTTCAAACCTTCTTCCAGGCCTTCATCGCGGCCTTCCTCGCGTCCCTCTATGATTCCGGTCTGAATGACGCTGCGCTGATAGCGTATGGCTTCCATGTCCGCATCGTAAGCCTGCTGTTCCTCTTTGCTCAGGCGGTCGCGGTGCAGCCGTTCCCGCGCCTCGGCCAGACCGACGGCTTTCGCGTCGTCCGGGATTTGGCCCGTTTTCAGGAACGACATCCATTCGTCCAGAGGTGTGACCGC
>JAIRYY010000040.1 GCA_031267485.1 Tannerella sp. | reverse complement strand
GCATCCATTCTCCGGCAGGCTGCCGGTACCATAAACTCAGCGTATCCTGTTCCCTTTTACAGGAAGCGGTCAGCAGCAGCATCACAAGCGGAAAGCCGAACCGGAGTATGCGGCCGCGGAGGGAAATCTTGATTGAGGGCATGATTTTTATGTTTTTTATGAAGGGTGCGACGGGTTTTATCTTACAAGGAACCGGGCGGTTGCCGTTTTTCCGCCTTTTACGGCATGGAAGAAATAAACGCCTGACGGCAGGGAGAGCGGGACAACCTGGCGACTGTCGTTTATGCTGAAGCGGGAGACGGAGCGGCCGTCCGACGAATAGACGAATGCGTTGTATCCGCTCAGGTTTGCGATAATGAGGTTTCCTGCGGAATAGAACGCTTCCGCCCGGATGTATGCGGGTTCGTTCCCCGACGGTTCGCCCGTTTCGACGGGGTAACCCAAAAATTCATCTCCGTAGAGGCTTCGCAGGCTTTCGGGGACTTTCCATGTGAAATTGATTTGGCCCTCATCCGCGCCGAATATGTTTGCATCCGTGATCAGGTCGTCGGGTTTTTCCCACGAGGCGAAGATTTCCGTTATGGCCGTTTTTTCGAAAGCCCATGCGCCCAGAAACAGTACGGAGCTGGGGATGACGATCGATTTGAGCGAGCTGCAGCCCGAGAACGTGCCTCCGTCGATACTTTCCAGCGTGTTGGGCAATGTGATCTCCGTAAGTTTCGCGCAGTTCTGGAAAGACCATTCGCCGGTCTGAACAGCGCTGCCCAGTACGGCGGATTCGAGTTCCGGACAGGCGAAAAAAGCGTTGCTTCCCAGAAAGCGTACTTTTTCAGCGACTGCGGACGTCAGCGCCGTTTCGCCCAAAGCCCACGACTTTATGTCCGTTACGTTTTCGAGATTGATGGACGCAAGTTTGCGGGCGGTCTGGAAAGCGCAGACGCCAAGCGTTGTCACGCTTGCGGGCAGTTCGACGCTCGTCAGGCCTGTCTGCTGGAACGTATGCTCGGTGATGGCCGTGATCCCGTCGGGGATATTGATTTTCTCAAGGTTCGGGCATCCGTAGAACGCCCAGTCCTCGATTGCCTTTACGGAAGCGGGGACGACGACTTCCTTTATTTCGGGACACTGCGCAAACGAGCTGTTGCCGATTGTCTCGAGACCGTCGGGAAGCGTGACGGATTTCAGGTTCGGATTTTCGCGCATCGAATTGTCGCCGATCTTCCTGACGGGATATTCGACCCCGCCTATCGTCACCTTCGCCTGGATGGTGATGCTTTCCGCCGTGTAGGGGACATGGCTGTCGCCGCTTCTGGGCAGAGCAACGGTTTCCGCGTAGCTTTCGCCGCCTTCGACGGCCACTGCCTGATAAATGATGCCGTCAATGGTAGCCTGTTGCGCTTTCGATTGAAACGACAGGGCAAACGCGAAAAATACCGCGAATGTGATTGATCTCTTAAAAAAGTAGTAAGTCTTCATACGAATAAAAATTTGATTGTTAATAATAAAATTTGAAACTGCCGGTTTTTTGTTCCGTTTGTAAATTGGTTATGTAATATCCACTTTTCAGCCCGGACAGGTCTATCTCTCCGGTGAAAGCCCCGCTTTTGCAGGTTTCCGAAAAAATGCGCCGGCCGGCGATGTCGTAGATTTCTACGGCGTTGAGGCGATGGTCTGTTTTTATGTGAAGAACGCCCGACGCCTTGTCCACGTAAGCGGAAAAAAAGTCCGCGACCGGCGGCATTTCCTGATTGCCGTTCCCGTCTCCCTCCCTGAGCCTGATTGCGAAACCGCCTCCCTTAGCCATGTCGACGGCAAGTTTCGTGTCCCTTGTGACGGTCAGCGTTTCGCACAGGTATTTTTCCGGTTTCTCTCCCGATTCGGGGCTGTCTTTCAGGATGACGGCGTCGTATGATATGCCGGAGGGCAGGAAGCTGAAGTCCACCTCCAGTTTTCTTGCCTCCCAGTTGCTCATGCCGCCGACGTACCAGTCTTTGCCTTTCTGTTTCGCCATCAGGATGTATTTGCCGAGCTGCGCATCCAGCGGGACTGTTTTGTCCCATACGGAGGGCGCCGACGACAGGAAGTCGAGTATGTCCGGGAACTTGTTGTATTCCGTGGGCGAATCGCACAGATAGCCCAGCCAGTGGTCGAAGATCACATACATGGACAGTTCGTGCGCACGCGTTCCCATGCTCATCGGCACGGTATTGTCGACATCGACGGGACGGAAAGCTCCGGCCGTCGTGTTCCGCATGGAGCCGGGCGTGTAGTCTTCCGGCCCCGCTATCGAGCGGATAAAGGGAAACAGGGTATGGTAATCCGGCGTGACAATGCTTCTCCAGAAGTTATCTTCAGCGCCCCGGACGGCTTCGAAGTTCAGGATGTTCGGATACGTGCGGTTCAGCCCGGTCGGAACGGGGCAGCCGTGAAATATCCCAACCATCCGGTTGTCCGCAAGCCTCTGGGCAAATTCGTATCCCCAGCGCATGGCAATCTGGTCGTTGCGTTCGAAAAAGTCTATTTTCACCCCCGCCACTCCGCGCGCTTTCATCCGCCTGATCCAGTCGCCGCCGGGATATTCGCTGACGCAGCTGGCCCATGTCCAGACAATGATTTTCACGCCTTTTTCTTCGGCATACTTGCACAGCTGCAGGAGCCAGTTCTCCTGATACCCCGCATCCAGAGTCATGTATTCAATCCCGTTCTGGGCGGCCCAGTCGATGTAATACTGGTACAGTTCGACACTCAGATTTCTGTTCCCGACGGGGAACGGCACGCCCTCGAGCATGGCTTTGTGCCACCATTCCCATGCCGATTTTCCGGGTTTTATCCACGACATGTCATCTATGCGCGACGGTTCGGCCAGGAGGTATACGAGTTCGTTATTCAGCAGCGATTTGTCGTTGTCGGTGGCAATGATGACGCGCCACGGGAAACTGCGCTTTCCCTCCGTCCGGGCAATAAAATCCTCGCGTTCATACACCAGATGATTCGAATAATAATTGCCGGGATCCATCACCTTTTTCGGATATCCGGCCCACATTCCGCGCATGGATCTTGTTCCGTTGCGTTCCATGTACATGCCCGGATAATCGTACGTGCCGGCTTCCGTGACAACGACTTTGTAGGGCGTTCCCGTGTACTCGAACAGTACCGGCGTGACGGAAAACCGGTCGACGCCGATGGCGATGGGGGCGGTGTAAATGTTGTACGTCCGCTCGAAGTTGCGGTATCCCTGATGAATGGAATACTTTACGCCGCCGTCGCCGGTTTCCTGGGACGTATTTGCATCGCACTCCGGGAAATACACTCTCGTCGTCGCCGCAAAGTTGAATACAGCCTCCTCGTCCCTCACCGTTATTTCCCCGTCGAAATCCGTGACAAAACGGTAGGCGATCCCCTCGTTGTAGGCTCTTGCGACGAGTTTGTATTTTTCGTTATATTCGACCGTCAGTTCGTTGCAGGCTTCCGTCAGGGTTTTGTTTTTCCCGACCGGGACGTCAATCAGGTTGTTTTCGCTTGCCGTACGGATGTTTTTTACCGTACCCGCCCCGACGACCGTCCCGTCGGAAAGATGCAGCGCTATGGGCGAGGGGGAGATAAGCTGCGTCGTTCCGTACCATATTTCATAACTTGTACCCCCGTCGATGTGAAGAATCATCTTCAACCGGTTGTCGGGCGAGACGACTTCATGCTCCGAAGCACGCAGGCCGCCGGTACAAAGCAGAAAAAAAGTCAGTAAAATCAATAATTTTCCCATAGCCATAAGACGATAACGCCTCTTTTAATTTTTAATTTTTAATTCTTAATTAATTAATATCCCGGATTCTGGTCCACGCCCATTTCCATATACGGGTTGTTTTTTATTTCATCCTCCGGAACGGGCCAGCGAACATGGAAGTCGCCGATTGTACCTTTATCCCCGGCCCACGGATTGCGTTCCCTTATCAATCTCACGAAATTGCCCGAACGTATCAGGTCCATGCGACGCCATCCCTCGAAACAAAGTTCACGGATGCGTTCGTCCATGATATCCGTGCGGAACTGATCCTGAGAGAGGCCGCTCCACCGTTTGTCGGCCGGAAGACTGCCACCCCAGGCGCGTGCACGCACCTGATTCACGATGTCGATGGCCTCTCCGGTGCGTCCCGTCTCGTTCAGACATTCCGCATAGCACAAAAGGATATCGGCAAAGCGCAGGAACATGTAGTTTTTGCCTGACCAGTAAAAACTTCTGCCGGAGGTCGCGTCCGTGGCAAGGCTGTTGGACGTCCACCGGTCGAGGCGCCTGTCCTCCCATTTTTTGATATGCGGGTTCAGTTCGTCGGCTCCCCACGACGGAACGGTATATTCCTGCCCGTGATAGGTGAAGTCGAAGCGGATGCTTGCGTCCCTGCGCAGGTCGCCGTCTTCCCATACTCCGCCGTCCGCTTTCATTTTGTGGGCGTAGTCCGTCGGAAGCGCCACGTCGTAACCGCCGATATAGCACGATTCCCCAAGGTTTGCCAGCGTGCGTGACCCCATGTCCCACTGCCAGAAGTTCGGGCCTGAACTGTTGCAGATGAAATCTATCTCGAAAACGGATTCGTTCGAATTAAATTCCAGCGTGGCATATTCGTCGAACATTTTCTCATAACTTGATTCCAGGCTGTACGATCCCCTTATCCGCTCGAAATATCCGATAGCCTTGTCGAAATCCCGGTATCCGCTTTCTGCCGGCGCGTACATGAAAAGTTTGCCCAGCATGGCGATGGCGGCGCCTTTCGTTGCCCGCGGTCCGGTCTGCCGGCCGTCGGACAGGTTTTCCGAGGCATAAGTCAGGTCGTTGAAAATCTGTCCCCAGACGACATCCAGCGGTTTCCTGCCCATGTCGACGTCGGGATCGTCCAGGTCGGCTATTTCGATGACGGGCACTTCACCCCAGTACATGGCCAGTTCGAACATCGACATGGCGCGCATGAAACAGGCGTTGGCCCTCAACATTCTGATTCTCCCCACCGTTTCACCGTCCGCTTCGGATTCGCTCAGAAGCTCCAGTCCGCGGATGGACAGCGCCGCCGTGTTAATCATCGGCCATCTTTTATACCACATTTCGCTGACCTGCGAGGAGGTCGCGTTCAACATTCCATCGTAATAGTCAAGTCCCGCCTGGCTTGCATCCGTCATCTGCACGATGCCCTGTTGGGATTCGTCGAGTCCGAGCAGAGTGAAGGTAAACCCGGAACGTCCGGCTTTGGAGCTTCTGTACGATGTGTATAACCCGTCCACGGTCGGCTCCAGCACGTTCAACTCCGTATAAACCTGTTCGGGAGTCAAAGATGTTTTCGGCATTTCTTCCAAAAAATCGGAGCAGGAGGACAATCCTGTCGCCAACAAAGAAATAAGCGCTGCTGATAAATTTATTCTTATATTTTTCATAACCTAATCTGTATTTATTGATTCATGTATTATTTTTTTTTCAGAAAGCCAGGTTCAGGCCGAAGACAAACATTCTTGTGGGAGGATACCAGTCTCCGGTTTCAGGGTCGTAGCCTTTATAGGGCGTTATGCAGAACAAATTGGATGCGGTGGCATACACGCGGAGATTGTCCAGTTTCAGGCTGTTGACCGTTTTCCGGGGTAAACTGTATGCCAGGGTCAGCGCCGACAGGCGGAGGTATGACGCTTTCTGTACGGAGTGATCCATGTTGCCGGCCGAGAATGTATTGTAATTCCTGTCGTCGCTCGGATCGTCCATCATGGGGCGCGGGAATCTGGCCCCGGTGTTCTCCGGCGTCCAGCGGTCGGTCAGGTCGACGGATGCGAGGCCCCGTCCCGTACTTCCGATCATCGATTCATACAGGTAACTTAACTTTTTGGCCCCACAGGAATAGTTGAACACCGCATTGAGGGTTATCCCCCTGTACGTTAAATCCGTAGCGAAACCTCCGTAGAATTTGGGATCGGTGGAGCCGGCGATGATGCGATCGTAATCGTCGATTTTCCCGTCAGGCGTTCCATCCTGCCCGGATACGTCCAGCGGATACAAATCGCCCGGATTGACGCTGCGGCCCGACCAGTCAATCTGACTCAGGCGTTCCATATCGGCTTCCTGCGCGATGCCTCCCGTTTTCCAGATGTAAATCGTATTGCGCGATTCGCCGATGAACAGGTTCCCCTCTTTCTGCAGATTCCGGTCGCCGTCGTATTTGAGGATATAGTCGTTTTCGCCGTACAGCTTTGTGACCTTGTTTTTGTCGGCGGAAATATTGGCGGAAACGTTCCACTGAAAGTCTTTCGTGTCGATGGCGTTAACGTCCAGGGAGACTTCCAGCCCCTTGTTTTCGATCGCCCCCACGTTTTCCACCATTGTCTTGAAGCCCGACGACGTGTTTATGTTGCGCGTCATCAGCAAATCGTCGTTTGTGATGTGGAAAAGATCGACCGACATGCGGACTTTGTTGGAGAGGACGCCCATGTCCACGCCAAAATTAAACTGCCGCTGCGATTCCCACGATATTTTCCCGTTGCCTTTCTGCTCTCTCGGGACATACGTCGTCTGCCCTTCCGTGACCGACGCCGAGTAGAGGGTCAGGTACGAATAGTCGTCAATCTCCTGATTCCCGACCATGCCGAAGCCGAGTCGCGCCTTAAACAGGTCGAAGATTTGCTGATCCTGCATAAAGCCCTCTTCCGCCACGTTCCATGCCAGCGAGAAAGACGGGAACAGCCCCCACCGGTTGTCGGCCGAAAACTTGGACGAGCCGTCGTAGCGGGCGGTAGCCGTCGCGTAATACTTGCCTGCATACGTGTAGTTTGCCCGGACGAAATAGGACATCAGGGACGAAGCGGTGAAATCGGAACCTATGGAGCGGTTTGCCAGGAAGTTGGACGCGCCCAGGTTGTGGTAGGTGAAGATGTTGTTGTCAAATCCCCGGCCTGTCGCTTCCGTATAGTTGCGGTTGATCTTGGAGACGCTTGTACCGATCGTGGCGTTGATCCTGTGAATGCCGAAAGTCTTGTCGTAGGAAAGCGTGTTGTCCCACTGCCACATCATCCGCTGGTCGCGTGTGTGCCTGGCTTCCCCGTTGTGGGCATAGCGGATAGCCTGCTGAATGTCGTTCGGAACGTATCTCAGACGTGATTCCTCAAGGAAATTCATCGAAAAGGTCGTGCGGAAATTCAGGCCGTTAAGCGGATTGATGTTGAGGAAATTGGACGAAATGATCCGGTTGCGTATGCGGTTGTCGTCTATCTTCAGGGTGTTGAGCGGGTTGAAATAGTTCTGGTCATAGAAATCCCCGTAGTTCAGCGTCAGGTTGTTGTTGATGGGCAGCATCGGATTTGCTCCCCGCGCCTTGTCAAAAACGTCGTCGTTGTCGAAAATCTCCGAATCGGTTCTGACGAATGATGTGTTTGTACCCACTTTCAGCCAGGGCTTGACGTTGTAATCGGCATTGATGCGCCCCGAATATTTTTCATCGCCCAGTTTCTTCACCATGCCCTCCTGCTTCGAATAGCCGAAACTCAGGTAGAAAGCGCCGTTGTCGCCGCCGCCGGTGAAACTGACCGCATGGTTCTGCTCCACGCCGTTGCGCGTTACCTCGTCGAGCCAGTCGTAGTCCTTAAACGCCGGATTGTTGTAGGCGTCAAGCTCGTATTGCCCGAAAACAAAACCTCCGCTTCCGGAAACGGGGTCGTAGGGCGTCATCACCCTGTTTTCGAGGAACGCGTTTATGTCCGTCTGCGTTGCGTTCGGATAGTTTGCCTTGTAACTGTTGAGCGCGGCGTCCCGTCGCAGTTCAAACAGCTGGCGCGAGTTCATCTTGTCGGGCGTGTTTGCATAGCTGCGCACGCCTACCCAGCCGTCGTAGCTCACTTTGCCTTCTCCCTTTTTCCCTTTTTTGGTGGTGATCAGCACGACGCCGTTGGCCGCCCGTGAACCGTACAGCGCTGTCGCGGACGCGTCCTTCAGGATTTCGATGGATGCGACGTCGTTCAGGTTGACAGCGTTGAACCCGCCGCCGAAATTGTCCATTACCAGGCCGTCCACCACGTAAATGGGATCCGTCGTTCCGTTGATGGTGTTGATGCCGCGGATTTTAATATTGGAATCGTCTCCCGGCTTCGCGCCGTTGTTGATCAAAACGCCGGCGACACGCCCCTGAATGGCCTGATTAATGTTTGTTACCGGTTTTTCTTCGAGAACTTTGCTGCTGACGCTTCCGACCGAACCGGTCAGGTCGCTTTTCCTCAGGGAAACGCCGACGATGATTACTTCATCCAGGTCTTGCAGATTCTCATCCAGCGAGACGTTGATGACTGTCTGGTTTTTTACCGCCACGACTTTCGTCGCGTAACCGATATAGCTGAATGTCAGCGATGCGTTGGCCGGCGCCGAGAGGCTGTAATCGCCGTCGATGCCGGTGACTGTTCCCGTCGACGTGCCGTCTACCCGTATGGATACTCCGGTCAGCGGTTCTGAAGTTGACGCCTCTGTTACCGTCCCGCTGATTGTGATATTTTGCGCGTAAACGGAGGCGCAGCAAAATAAAAGCAGATAAATGACTGTAAAATGTATCTTTCTCATAGATTGTGAAATTTAATGGATTTGTATCGTTTATGTTTATTAAGAAATTAATTTACTTCGCAAAGCCTGAAAACAAGGCTTTCCATTTCGTCGTGCATCGTGAAGTTCAGGCCTGCGGTCATCAGGTACTCGCCGCTGAAAACCCTGCCTTCGTATTTGGCGAACCGCGACCGGCGATCCGGATCTTTGTTGATTTCCTCCAGTTTGTAGTTTTTCCCGGGGTGAAGTCCCTGCAGCGCTATCGCCGGAGGTTTCGGGTATACTTCCTTTCTTGTCATAAAGTTGAATACGACGGCCTCGCTCTGTTCCTCGTTAACGTACATATATACTGTACGGTTGCTTTTATAGGGGGAAAGTATCCGGTACAGGTCGCCCGTGAGGATTGTATTCCGTATTTCCCGGTACGTCAGGATTGCATTTTTCGAGAAGCCGTATTCCTTTTCCGTCATCTGTGACGGCTGCAGATCCATGCCGAGTTTAGCCGCCATGGCAATGTCGAACCTGCATTTCAGCGACATGCTGCGGCCCGAAATGTGGTTGGGCGACGCCGACACGTGACTTGCAAGTCCGATCGTCGGGAAGAAGTATTGCGAACCCCACTGGGTGAAGATGCGCTGCAGGGGGTCGTTGTTGTCGCTGATCCAGTATTCGTCGAAATATTGCATGGAGCCGTAGTCGATGCGTCCGCCGCCGCCGGAACATGCCATGAATGTCACGTCCGGGTATTTTTTGCTGATTTTGTCCATGACTTCCATCAGGCTTTTCGTGTAGTCGAAAAACAGATGCGTCTGCCGGTCTGCCGGCAGATGGGCGGATCCCGGATTAAACACGTAGCGGTTACAGTCCCACTTGACGTATCCGATACCCGGATTTTCCCGCAGCAGGTTGTCTACCGTGCTGAAGACAAACTCCTGTACTTCGGGGTTGCTCAGATCCAGAATCAGCTGATTGCGCTGCAGGGTGCGTTCGCGGTGAGGCTGCGCGATTACCCAGTCGGGGTGTTTTTCGTACAGTTCGCTTTTCGGATTCACCATTTCGGGTTCTATCCAGATGCCGAATTTAAGGTTTCTTTTCTCACATTCCTGTATGAGGTAAGGAATCCCGCGGGGCAGTTTCCGGGTGTTGGTCTGCCAGTCGCCCAGTCCCGCATTGTCGTTGTTGCGGGGATATTTGTTTCCGAACCAGCCGTCGTCCAGCAGGAAGAGTTCGAAGCCCATTTTTGCGGCGTCGTCAATGATTTTCGTCAGTTTGGCCTCGTCGAAATCGAAATAAGTGGCCTCCCAGTTGTTCAGGAGCACGCTCCGCTCCCTGTTCCCGTTTTTGATGCCGTACTTCCTTGCCCAGCGATGGAAGTTGCGGGTGATTTTCCCGGCTCCTTCGGGGCTGTAAGTGAAGAGGAAAGAGGGCGTCCTGAGCGTTTCGTTCTTCTCCAGCGTATATTCGGACGCATAGGGGTTGACGCCCGAAATGATGCGCAGTTTGTTGTAGTTGTCCACCTCGAAGCAGAAGCGGAAATTCCCCGGCCAGGCCAGCGTTCCGCCAATGGCTTCGCCGGAGTTCTCGCCAAGCGGCGCGTTCAGCGAGAGGATAAAGGAGGGATGGGCAAACTGGTGAGCGCGCACGCCCAGTTTGGAGTCGACGATTTTAATGCCCTCCGTCAGTTTCTGTTCCGAGATGTTCATTTCGTTCGCCCAGTCGCCGTGGAAATGGCTTACATAGTATTCGGAAGCGTTGAATGACAGGTCGGACGAAGCAAAATCCGTGAGACGGATACTTTTTTTCTGCCCGTTTTTAATCTCGACCCACTGTTCGAGTATGTCCTCCTGCAGGTACGC
>JAIRYY010000029.1 GCA_031267485.1 Tannerella sp. | reverse complement strand
ATAAATAATTGATATGGAAAAAAGTAATTACATCCGTTTTGACTGGGCGATAAAGCGCCTGTTAAGGCAGAAAGCCAACTTTGTAGTCCTGGAAGGCTTCCTCTCCTCCCTGCTGAACGAAACGGTACGCATCGAACGGATTCTTGAAAGCGAAGGCAATAAAAACACGGAAGACGACAAGTTCAACCGTGTGGACATGCTGGCCGAAGACAGCCACGGAGACCTGATTATCATTGAAGTGCAAAATAATCGCGAACTGGACTATTTCCACCGGATGCTCTACGGCACGTCAAAAGCCGTTACGGAGTACATGAAGGAGGGCGAATCATTTGCCAGGGTAAAAAAACTCTATTCAATCAATATCGTCTATTTCGACCTGGGCCAGGGTGAAGATTACGTATATCACGGGCGAACGGAGTTTCGCGGGATTCACTGCAACGACATATTAAAACTGTCCGCCAGCCAGCAGAAACAGTTTCGCGGGACGGAAGTCGGCGACCTGTATCCGGAATATTATGTATTGCGAGTGGAAGATTTCGACAAAGCCGCCAAAAATCCGCTGGACGAATGGATGTCATTCCTGAAAACGAGCCAGATCCCCGAAGACGCCCAGGCCCCGGGCCTTGCCGAAGCGCGTGAACGCCTGCAACTGGAGCGGATGAACAGGGAGGAAAGAGCCAGTTACAACGCCCACACGGAAGCGCTGCGATACCAGCGCAGCGTAATCCAGACCAGTCTCATCGAGGGGGAAGCCAAAGGAAGAGCCGAAGGGGAAGCCAAAGGAAGAGCTGAAGGAGAAGCCAAAGGAAGAGCTGAAGAGAAAGCCGAAATAGTCAAAAGAAGTAATAAAGCAGGTCTGACAATGGAAACCATTGCCGACATCACCGGCCTGACAATAGAAGAAATTAATGCGGTTTTAAAACGGTAAGGCGTAGTAAACGATGAAAAGCATACCGCGAAAACGCCCTGTGGAAAAGGGAACCTCTATAAAAAAGAAAAGGTTGTCTCACGACAACCACAATCTTCATTGTTAACCTTAAATCTAATACCATGAAAAACACGATGCAAAGATAAGGCATTTATGCTCTCTAACATAATTTTTCGACAGGAAAATTCACTGCGTTATGATTATTTAACTTCTGGCGTCTGCTCCCCACATTAATTTCTCGCGCAAAGTTTGGTAAAAAGTCTGATTAAATCGCTTAATCACGCGGGTCACAAATCCTGCTCTGCTGATTTTCAGCGACATACCTGCCTGAAAGTCCTCAGAACGCCCATCCAATGAGGCAAGGAAAGAATTTGTACGACTTTCCACTTTTAACGTAATTATATAATCATCCGGAATGACAACCGGACGGACATTAAGAGAATGTGGCGCAACCGGGCTTAAAATGAAATTGCGGCTCTGGGGCAGCAGAATAGGTCCGTTCACGCTCATGGAATAGGCGGTGGAGCCGGTGGGTGTCGCCACGACAAGCCCGTCCGCCACATAGGACGTCAGGTAATCATCATTCAGAAACGTATGAACGGTAATCATCGACGACGTGTCGCGCTTCAGTATGGCAACTTCATTCAGGGCGTAATTGAAGCCGCTGAAAGCGCGTTCCTCCGTATACATTCGCAGAAGCGAACGCTCTTCTATTTTATAGTCGCCCCTGAACAGTTCGTCCAGCGTCTCGTCTATCTGGCCGCTCCCGACGTCTGCCAGAAAACCCAGGTGACCCGTATTAATGCCCAGTATGGGAATATTCCGTTTGTTCACCTCCAGCGCCGTGCGCAGAAAAGCGCCATCGCCGCCCACGCTCAGCGCTATATCGAGGTCAAAAATCTCATCGTCGATAATTCCTGTTTTTTCAGGACGGTAATCACATTTTTCGACCACAAAATCGTAATATGCGGCCTGAATATAAATTTCCGCTCCCAGGGCGTTCAACTTGCCGAATAACCCTTTTATCACAGGCAGTTTATCTGCTTTACATTCACTGCCAAATACCCCTACTCTCATTTTATTTATATATTTTTGAACAATTATGTCCGTTATTTCAGTAAATACTTGTACATTTGCGCTTGACTTATCGCTGCAAAGTTATAAGAAAGAGTTAGAATAACAGACTTTTAGTATGACAAAATTAAGTGTAAACATAAATAAAGTTGCAACCATACGTAATTCCCGCGGCGGAAACATCCCTGATGTTAAGAAAGTTGCGCAGGATTGTGAATCGTTCGGAGCGCAGGGAATTACCGTACATCCCCGCCCGGATGAACGTCACATAAGATACAGCGACGTTTACGCAATAAAACCGCTGATTAAAACCGAATTGAATATTGAGGGGTATCCGGATAAAAAATTCGTGGAGCTTATAATGAATGTCAGGCCGACACAGGTCACGCTCGTTCCCGACGCGCCGGACGCCCTCACTTCAAACCGCGGATGGGACGTGGCAGCAAACCTGGACGAACTCTCCGAACTCTCCGAACTTTTCCGGTCAAAGGGCATACGTACATCCATTTTTGTGGAGACCGGCCTGGAAAATATCGAATATGCGGCAAAAACCGGAGCAGACCGGGTGGAACTTTATACCGGACCTTACGCGGAAAATTATGACGGAAACAGGGAAGACGCGATTGCGCCGTTTATCGAAGCGGCAAAACGGGCGAAAGAACTCGGACTGGGGCTGAATGCCGGACATGACCTGAACCTTTCGAACCTTGCCTATTTTATATCGCAGATTCCCCGCACGGATGAGGTTTCAATTGGGCACGCGCTCATCAGCGACGCCCTCTATTTCGGACTTGAAAAAACGATTTCAATGTATAACGAGTGTCTTAAACAAAATCGGAAATAACTTATTAACAGATAAAAAAATGAACGTTCTACTATTATTACAACAAACGGATGCGCCGGCAAACACCCCGCCGGTATTGACGGAAACGATTATGGACACATTGCCTACGGAAGCGCAGATGAACATTTTAGACCTCGCCACGAAAGGCGGATGGATTATGCTTGTATTACTTGCATTATCGCTTATCGCCATTTTCCTTTTCATTCAGCGGTTTATCATCCTGCGCCGTGCAAACAGACGCGACGAAGGGTTTATGAACCGGATAAAGGATTACATCCACGACGGAAAGATTGATTCGGCCATCAACCTCTGCCGAAAGACGAAAAATCCGTCCGCCCGTATGATAGAAAAGGGTATATCGCGCCTCGGACGGCCGATGAACGATGTGCTGGTGGCGATTGAAAACGTCGGCAACATCGAAGTGGCCAAACTGGAAAAGGGATTCCCCATTATTGCCACCATAGCTGCAGGCGCTCCGATGATTGGATTCCTCGGTACGGTGACCGGTATGGTACGCGCATTTTTCGATATGGCAAATGCCGGTACGAACGTCGACGTCGCTCTGTTGTCAAGCGGCATTTACGAGGCGCTCGTCACCACGGTCGGAGGCCTCGTTGTCGGAATTGTAGCCCTTTTCGGATACAATTATTTAGTTTCGCAAGTAGATAACGTTGTCAACAACATGGAATCCCGCACGATGGAGTTTATGGATTTACTGAACGAACCGGCGAATTAAGAGAATGGTATGGCACTGAAACGCAAAACAAAAATAAACCCGAATTTCAGCATGGCGTCGATGACGGACATCATCTTCCTGCTGCTGATTTTTTTCATGGTTACCTCGACGGTAGTCGTACCGAATGCCATTAAACTTACTTTGCCTCAGTCGCAGAAGCAAACGGCGGCGAAACCGTTGTCGCGCGTGACCATTGACAGAGAACTGAACTATTACGTGGCTTACGGCAACCAGCGCGAAAAACCGGTATCGCTGGACGAGATTGCGCCTTTCCTGCAGGAACGTTACGAAGAGGAACCGGAGATGTTTGTCGCCCTCTACGCTGACGAGGCCGTTCCTTACGGCGAAATTGTCAAGGTGCTGAACATCGCCAACGAGAATAAATTCAAGATGGTACTTGCAACACGCCCGCAAAGAAAAAGATAAAAATGAAATTTAACAAAGATGACATTTCCGCATTGGCAGGTACTGTGCTCGTACATCTGGCGCTTTTCCTCATCTTATACTATGCCTTCATAAAGACGACCGTTCCAAGTGAAGACAGTGGTATTCTTGTGAACTTTGGGGATATGTACACCGCTGTCGGCACATTTGAACCCCAGTACACGCCTCCTACCATCCCGAAGGAAATACCGCCGCAACCGCAACCCAAACCTGCTCCGTCCGGCGAAGAATTAATCACCCAGGACCAGGAGGAAACGGTTGCCATTCCCGACAGCAGGAAAAAGAAGGATGAAGAACGGATTGCCGACGAAAAAGCCCGCAAGGAACGGGAGGAAAGGGAACTCAAACGCATTGAGGAAGAAGAAAACAGACGCCGCCGGGAAGAGGAACTCCGGAAAAAAGAGGAAGCGATAAGCAACCGGGTGTCGAATGCGTTCGGCTCGGCATCCTCGCAACAGACCCAGCAGGGAGATGCTTCCCCGGAAAAGGGAAATCAGGGAAACCCTTTCGGAAATTCGGATACGGGAGCAAACCAGGGCATGGGAGGATTCGGTACATTCAACCTTAACGGACGCTACATCGGACAGGGCGGATTGCCGCGTCCGATGGACAACGGACAGGAAGAGGGGAAAATCGTGATAAACATAACGGTCGATCCCGACGGGAATGTCATCTTTGCCGAAATCGGGAGGGGTACAAACATTGACAATGCGCTGATGCGCAAAAGCGCCCTGGACGCTGCCAAACGCGCCAAATTCAACAAAATAAAAGATACGGACAACCAAAACGGGACAATTACATACATATACAAACTGAAATAACAACATTAATATTATGAGAGCATTGGTATTTCTTGCTACGGGTTTCGAGGAGCTGGAAGCTGTCGGGACCATCGACATCCTGCGACGCGGAAACATCGAAACGATAACCGTATCGGTAACCGGCAACAAAGCCGTCGAGGGCGCACACGGCATACCGGTAATAGCAGACGAACTTTTTGAAGAGGTGGACTGCACGCTCTTCGACGCATTCGTGCTCCCCGGAGGAGGGCCGGGAAGCGAAATGCTGAACAGACACGGGGGCTTGCGTAAAGTATTAGTCGACTCTTACGGAAACAACAAACTTTTAGCCGCCATATGCGCCTCTCCGCGGGTATTCGGCAGCCTGGGACTGCTCAAAGGCAAAAAGGCGACATGCTACCCCGGCATCGA
>JAIRYY010000009.1 GCA_031267485.1 Tannerella sp. | reverse complement strand
GGCGAGGCCGCGCCGAACGTGCCCTTCTCCGCCGTCAGTCCTTCGGCGTTGACCATCGTGCCGCCCTGTTCGACCGACAGGTCGGGGTCGATGCGGACGCTGAAAAGCGAATGGTTGGTGTTCTCGACGGTCACGTCCGTGAGCATCTCCATTTCGATGTCGAAATCCAGCTGAAAGACCCCGTCCGACGGCGCCGTGACGGTGATTCTGCGGCGGTCGATGACGGGCGCCTGCGCATCGGGACGTTTCCAGATACATTCGTCCTCGATGACGGCGCGTTCGCCTTTCGCCTCGACGATGCGTGCGCCGAGCGAGACGATGCGTCCGCGCTCCAGCCCCTCCTGCCAGTAGTTGCCGCCGTTGACGCGGTCGCAGCCGAAAAAGAGCGACGTGTGATGCGGCCAGACGCCGTTGCGCATCGACGTGACGCCGGCGCCCGATCGCGGCGCGTTGAGCGGGAAGAAGAACGGATATTTTTCATCCTCCTGAAAATGATAACTTGTGAAAAGCCTGCCGCCAATGGCGACGTCTATCCGGCGACCCGTTTTCACGGCCGAAACCTCCGGGCGTTCGGCCTTCAATACCCCACAGCCGCACGTAAGCAGCATGATAAAAACTGTTTTTTTCATTTGTCTGTCTGTTTTTGAATTTGTATGATTTGCAAAAGTAAAAAAAAAGGACGGCCCACGGCAACCGCGACCGCCCTTTCTTTTCGATTATATACTTCACGCGGGATATTTCTGTGTATTATATTTCTCCGTCATTTGCGGGCTTCCTCCCTCCCCGTCATTGCGAACGCAGTGAAGCAATCCAGGTCGTCGCCTGCGCCTGGATTGCTTCGCTACGCTCGCAATGACGGGGAGAGGGAGAATGTAATGACGGGGAAAAGCAATGCTCATAACCATGCCGCGTGAAGTATAATTTACTGTTTCGGCCCCAGCGCCGTACCTTCTGCGGGTACGGTCAGCGCCCGCAGATGACGTTACGCCGGGCACGGGTTTAGCTCTTTTTTAATTTGTTATCCTATTGATTTTGTAAATTCTAAAAAACTTTTTACCTGTTCTGTTGAAGGCGTTCCATCCGGTAATAATCCAAATTCGCCCGGATACCTGTCCTCAATATAAGCCTCATTAATTATTGACAGTATGTCCTCATCCATTTCCAAATCTTTTATCTCTTTTATTATCCCGTATAATTTAAGCAAATCATGTATTTTCAATAACGGTTTACCTTTTTCCAAAATATAAGCCTTAAAATATTTTTCTATTGCCTGCTGGCAATGGAACGCTACAATCGTTGTCAAATCTTCTTCTTCAATGATTATTGATGCATTCTTAATATCTTTTTCGGCCGACAAGACCCAATCGCTAACCAACTTTTTCATATATTATTTTCCCTGTTTTTTCAATTTCATCTATAAAAAAATTACCATAGTCCTTCATCATCTTTAATTCCGCTTTCGAATACACCAAAATATCCAATGCCATTTTATAATTTATATTCCGCACCAGTTTTCGTATGTACAACTTTTTCGCCATTCTTTCCCCGTATGTTTTTGCGATATTGTTATTGTCCAAAACAACCATTATGTCCATATCGCTGTCTTCCGAAGCCTTACCGTCGGCGTATGACCCAAATAATATAATTTTATAAGGGTCAGAGGCCTTAAGGCATCCAATCAATTCGTCCAATATTTCATCTGCTTCCATATTCTGATTATTTAATGCACATAACGCCACAAAGATACAATTTTGCGGGAATGTTTGACGGAAACGGGTATAAATATTACAGTCCATCCTCAGCGTTTGCTGTCGGATTATTGATTATTTTCCGTATATTTGCGCCCGGTTTTATCATATTACAAAATATTAATTATGAATTTCGGAAAAAAAACAGGGGTACTGTTACTGCTTCTTATTGGATTGAATAACGCTTATGCCGACGAGGGCATGTGGATTATCAACGAACTCCGCGAACAAAACATTGCACGCATGAAGGAACTCGGATTTGCGCCCGATTACAGCTATCTTTACGACAGGGATTCGTCGTGCCTGGCAAATGCCGTTGTCATTTTCGGCGATGGCTGCACGGCAATAACCGTTTCGGAAACGGGACTTGTGTTTACGAATCATCACTGCGGTTACAGCTCCATTCAAACGCTCAGCAGCGTGGAAAACGACTACCTGAAAAATGGATTCGTCGCGCAGAACGGCGCGGAGGAACTGCCGGTCGACGGACTGACGGTGCGTTATCTCCGGGAAACGATTGACGTGACCGACAGTATCGCCCCCCGGATATCGCATCTCGACGACGAATACCGGCGCATTGTCGCAGCCGATTCAATCGGCGAAAGAATATTGGAATCCGTGAAAAAAGACCGGTTTACGGAAGCCGAAATCGTGCCCTTCTACAGCATGAACAGATACTACCTGGTCGTGTACAGCGTCTACCGCGACGTGCGCCTGGTTTTTTCGCCGCCCTCTTCGCTCGGCAAGTTCGGCGGCGATACGGACAACTGGATGTGGCCGCGCCATACGTGCGACTTTTCCGTGTTCCGCGTCTATGCGGATGCCGACAACATGCCGGCGGATTACGACGACGGCAACCGCCCGTACAGCCCCGCTTTCGTGGCGGAAGTATCCATACAGGGCTACCGGGAGAAGGATTTTGCCATGACAATCGGTTTTCCGGGCACGACCGACCGCTACCTCTCGTCCTGGGGAACGCGACAGCGCATCGGGAGCATGAACAGCCCCCGGATAGAAGTGCGCGGAATAAAGCAGGATATATGGCAGAAAGCGATGCGGGAGGATGACGTCACGCGCATCAAATACGCCTCGAAATACGCCGGCAGCGCCAATTACTGGAAAAATTCCATCGGAATGAACCGCGGACTTGTACGCCGGAATGTCATCGAACGCAAGCAGCAGGAGGAAAGCGCGTTCGACAAATGGGCGCAGTCTTCCGGCCGGAAAGAGACTTACGGCAATGTCCTCAGCCTGCTCCGGGAAAACTATCAGTCCACGAACGAAATGCGGAAATATCTGACCTATCTTTCCGAAGCTTTCGCGTACGGCGCCGAAATCGTGCGCCTGACGAGGATATTCGGGCAGATTGACAACCACAACCTGTCGACCGTGGAAATAGAAGACGCCCTGAACGAACGCATCCGCCCTTTCCTCATGGATTACGACCCGGAACTGGACCGGAAAACGCTGGCCGCCATGATGAGGATTGTCAAGGAGCGCGTCCCCGCGAAATATCTGCCCGACGTCTATCCCGAAATAGACCGAAAATACGGGGGCGACTACGAGCGTTACGCCAATGACCTGTTTGCGAAAACGGCCATTCTGTCCGAGGAAAAAATGGCGGAACTGCTGAAAGACCGGAAGAAATACGACCGGTATATGAAGAAAGACCCGGCCGCGCTGCTATCCATGTCCATAATCATGACGATCATGGAAATGGCGCAGTCCGTCAGCGACGCCGAATACGAAATCATGAAAGGGAAACGGCTGTATTTCGCCGGCCTGCAGGAGATGTATCCCGACAGCCTCCTTTATTCGGACGCGAACTTTACCATGCGGGCAAGTTATGGCTCGATAGGCGGATACCGCCCTTTTGATGCGGCAAGGTATGACTTTTACACCACATCGGAGGGACTGCTGGAAAAGGAAGATTCGACCAATTATGAATTTTGGCTCCAGCCGGAAATAATCGACATCGTCTCCCGGCGCGATTTCGGGAGGTATGCCAACGAAAACGGAGAGCTGCAGCTGTGCCTCCTTTCGAACAATGATATTACCGGAGGCAATTCGGGCAGCCCCCTGTTCGACCGAAACGGCCGGGTAATCGGGCTGGCGTTCGACGGGAACTGGGAAGCAATGAGCGGAGACATCTCGTTCGAACCGGAGTTGCAGCGCACAATAAGCGTGGACATACGCTACGTCTTGTGGATTATTGAGAAATGGGGCAAATGTCCGCGCCTCATAAACGAATTGAAAATAATTGACTGAACGGCGGCGGCGTCCGCGCGTCAACGAAACTGATTATTACGGCCATGTTTTTTTCACTCATCGTCCCGATATACAACCGCCCGGATGAAGCGCGCGAGCTTCTGGAGAGCCTGTCACTGCAGACCTGCGGCGGCGGCGATTTCGAGCTTGTGCTGGTCGAAGACGGCTCGCTGCGGCCGTGCGCGGATGAAGTGGAAAAATTCCGGTCGAAAATCAACATCAATTATATTGTAAAGGAAAATTCCGGACGGAGCGATACGCGCAACGCCGGCATGAAAAATGCCGGAGGCGACTATTTCATCTTTTTCGATTCCGACTGCATCATCCCTCCCCGTTATCTCGAAACGGTGCGGCGGATGCTGGATGCGGACTATGCGGACTGCTTCGGCGGCCCCGACAGGGAACACCCGTCGTTCAGCGTGATGCAGAAAGCCATCAACTACGCGATGACTTCCTTCTGGACAACCGGAGGCATACGCGGCGGAAAAGTGAACATGGAGAAATTCAAACCGCGAACGTTCAACATGGGATTTTCGCGTGCCGTCTACGAAACGGTCGGCGGATTCAAGGACATGTACGGCGAGGACATCGACCTTAGCATACGCATTGGCAGGGCCGGATTCACGACGAAACTGTACCGCGACGCGTTCGTTTACCACAAGCGCCGCGTCGACCTGAAGCGGTTTTACCGGCAAGTCCATGTCTTCGGCCAGGCGCGGATTGACCTTTACCGGTTATATCCCGATTCGCTGAAACCGGTACACACGCTGCCCGCGCTTTTCGTACTGGGAAGCATTGCCGCAATCCTGTCGGCCGTATTCGTTTCGTGGCGGATTGCCGCACTTCCGGCAATCTACGTGCTGCTTCTTTTTTTCGATTCGCTGATAAAAACCCGAAGCGTGCGGATTGCCGCCCTCTCCATCGTCACCTCGTTCATCCAGATATTCGGCTACGGCCTTGGATTTATCAGGTCTTTCATTCGGGAAATCATCTTCCGCAAAGGGCCGGAAGACCCGGAAATCATCCGGAAAATTTACAGATAAAGTAATCATTCATCATTTTTAACCAAAGATGGCGCGGCATAATTTGTACAATTTATTTTATATATGTAATTTTGTAACCATTTTAAAACTGTAACAAACTCATTTAATCTTATGGACACTACAAGTCAGTACTTATCGGGATACGGAATTCGTCCTTCGGTTCAGCGTATTGCAATCATGCGTTATCTGAAAAGCAACAGAACACATCCCACAGCGGATGAAATATTCGAAGCGCTGCGCATGCAGATACCCACCCTGTCGAAGACAACCGTATACAACACACTGAAGCTGTTCGTTGAACAGGGCGCCGCGATATACATCGGCATCGACGAGAAAAATGCACGGTTTGACGGATACGTGGAACCGCACGCACATTTCCGCTGCAAGATTTGCGGAAAAATCATTGATTTGGAAATGAATATGGAAGATTTCCTGCCCCGGGATTTCAGAGGCCAAATCGACGAATCCTATTTCTACATCAAAGGCATTTGCGAAGACTGTAACAGGAAAAATAATTAGCCTGCCATTCATTCTTTAGTAACGTGAAATAAATAACATGTAATGGTATCTTTGTCCCGAAGGGGACAAGAGCGTCTTGTTTTTCTGTCCCGGCGGGACAGAATGTTGGTAGAAAATGTCGGAGGCCTGTCCAACCCCGTGCCGTCAGGTACGGAATGTGATGACAGTCACATAGCGTACCTGACGGCACGCGGAAAATTGGTTGCGGTCAATTTTTCTACCGACATATTGTCCCGTCGGGACAAATCGTGTACTTCAATTTGCGTATAATCATTATATATTATTTATTTCACGTTACTTGGCGGCTGTAAAGTGCGGAAATGATACGCAACGGCGAAATTGTTTTTTGCTGCGG
>JAIRYY010000003.1 GCA_031267485.1 Tannerella sp. | reverse complement strand
GGGCAAACCCCGCCCCTACGGTGGCAATTTGCAAAATTCCATGCAAATGATTGGGCATTACAACAAATTCGTACAATTCAATATTCGGGTATTTTATTTTCAAATTCAACCATTCCGTTTCAACAATTTTGCCATATTCGTTCACATTCATTTCCGCCCCTGCGATTTCGCCAAACAAACATTCGCGGTTTTGCGTACATATTGTTATAAAATACAATCCCGCCTGTGAGTAATCGTATCCTTTCAGGCGTATGCTGCGGCGGTGGTGGATTTCGGGGTTGTATGTCATCTCTTTTCTAATTTTCTTCCTGATAAATGGTGAAATCGTCGGCTATATCAATGTCGCGTTCCTGCTGATAAGCGGATTTATACCGGTTGAAACTTTCGATGACTTCCGGCTGTTCCATGACTTCATTGGCAAATTCATTCAAGTTGAAATTGTCTTTTTCTTTGAAGAATTGAACCGATTTATTAAGAAGCGCGGCTTGGTCGGCTTTGGAAATCTCGAACCGCGATTGCCTGTAATCGGAATCTTTGAGAATTTCTGCTAATGTCATGCGATTATATTTTTGCAAAAATACAGTTTTTTCGTGTGTCTGCGATAAAGAATGCGGCCTTATTCCGGAAATTATTTGTCAGGCAGGGCGCTGTTCGATTGATTGCGGCGCTGTTTGAAGCCTCGTCCGACAGTTTTGAGGCTTTCGGAATCGCTCTGTCACATATTTTTCGCCATTTTATCGTCCCGTATTCAAAACTTCCGTTACCTTTGCGCGAAAATATCATGGTGCAAGAAATGATGCCTCTATTCATATCAATCGGAACGTATGACAGGACTGCAGCAGATAGATGTTGAACAGGTTTTGCGTGAAAAGGCGCCGCGGCTTGCAGGGAAGATTCCTGCTTTTCTGATCCGCTATCTTTGCCGCATCATCCATCAGGACGAGATAAACGGGATCCTTGTACGTTATCGTCATTTGCAGGGTGTTGCCTTCATGCGGGCGCTGGTAGACGAGTTCGGTCTGACTCTGGAACTGCACGGCGAGGCGAACCTGCCTCCTGCCGGCGGGCGATATGTCTTCGCTTCCAACCATCCGCTGGGCGGGCTGGACGGTATATGTCTGGCCGCGATGCTGGGCGAGCGCTACGATTCGAAGATCCGCTATCTCGTCAACGACCTGCTGATGTTCATTCCCAATCTGCAGTCCATCTTTGTACCCATCAACAAGCACGGCGCGCAGGGAAGGGATGCTGCGGAGAAGATGGAGGAAGTCTTCCGTTCGGACCATCAGATTCTCACTTTTCCGGCCGGGCTGTGTTCGCGCAGGACGAAAGGCATGATTCGTGACCTGCCGTGGAAAAAGTCGTTCATTCAAAAGGCCGTGGCGCATCGGCGCGACATCGTGCCCCTCTATTTCGACGGGCGCAATTCCGTTTTTTTTTACCGTCTGGCAAATATTCGCAAGCGTCTTTGCATTAAAATGAATATTGAAATGCTATATTTGCCGGACGAAATGTTCAGGAACAGCAAACAGACGTTCCGGATCCATGTCGGCGCACCCATCCCGTGGCAGACATTCGACCGGACGCGGAAGTGGGATGAATGGGCAGAATGGATAAAGGAAAAAGTATATACACTAAAAAAAGAATAAGAACAGCTATGCAGGAAATTATCCGGCCGGTGGCACGGGAAGCGCTCAAGCGCGAGCTTGTGCCGGAAAGACGGCTCAGGAAGACGAACAAGTCCGACAATGAAATATATATTGTGACGGCGCAGGACGCTCCGCACGTGATGCAGGAGATCGGCCGGCTGCGCGAGACGGCTTTCCGCTACTACGGTGGAGGGACGGGTCTTTCGGCCGATATCGACGAGTTTGACACGATGAAGAATGCCTACCGGCAATTAATTGTATGGAGTCCGCGCGACGGGGAGATCCTGGGCGGATACCGTTTTCTGTGCGGTGCGGACGTGCAGTCGGGTGCGGACGGCAAACCGATGCTTGCCACGGCGCACCTGTTCAATTTCACGGAATGTTTTCTGAACGACTACCTGCCCTATACGGTCGAACTCGGGCGCTCGTTCGTGTCGGTAGCCTATCAGGCGACGCTCAGCTCGTCCAGGAGCATTTTCATCCTGGACAATCTGTGGGACGGACTGGGCGCGCTGACGGTGGTCGACCCGGCGCTGAAATATTTCTACGGCAAGGTGACGATGTACAGAGGCTACAACGTCGAGGCGCGAAACATGCTCCTCTATTTTCTGAACCATCATTTCCCCGATCCCGACGGGCTTGTCGAGCCGATTCATCCACTGGTGACCGACATGGACGTGGACGCGATGCGCCGCCTTTTCCATCACGCGCATTTCAAGGACAATTACAAGGTACTCAATCAGGAAGTGCGCCGGCTCGGCATCAACGTCCCACCGCTGGTAAGCGCCTACATGAACCTTTCGCCCAGGATGCGCGTTTTCGGGACGGCCATCAATCACGAGTTCGGCGACGTGGAAGAAACCGGCATTCTTATCGCCATCGGCGAAATACTGGAAGAAAAAAAGAAACGCCACATCGAAACGTACCTCAAGGAACTGAACGGCTCCGAATAGAAACGGCCGGTACGGCGCGCAACCGGCTGGAATTATACTTCACGCGGTCTAAAATTGCGAGTTTAACGATAAACGATGAACTATGACCGGATTCATCGTTCATCGTTCACAAAACCATGCCGCTTATATTCCGACCCGTTTACTTTTTTAGCGGTAATCCCGACCTGAATCCGGCCTACCGCAATACGGCAGCCTTGAGGTACAATATCGGCGGTTATTCCGCCAGTCTGAGCTACAGTGCGCTGAATGATATCTTCGAACAGGATTATGTGCAGGATGACGAAAACCGTACCATGGGATTTGTTCAGCGGAATGTTGGAAAAAGAGAGCAGTATACTTTTGGCATAAATATTCCCCTTCAGGCTGCCGGATGGTACGGTTTAAGCCTCTATTCCGAAGCCACCTATACAATGGCCGATACGCGTCACAGCGGATACCCGTTCCGGAAAAACTATATGTCGGCTTATGCAAGCCTGAATCATAACTTTACTTTTTCGCCGTCATTCAGGGCGCACATGCAGATGAGGTGGATGAAGCCGACCTATTTTGGGATAAAAAGCAAACGCCGGCGATTGTGTTGTGATTAAAAAGGGAAGTTAGCATATATAAACAAACCAATAGTTTTTTTATTTCAAAATAAAATATTATTTTTGCCCCGTAATTCAAAAAAAATGAACAGGATATTTCAATCCGTATCGGACACAGGCGCTCATGGCGCAAACGTTTCTCTCTCATGCGTTAATATTTGTATCGAAATATTAATCGGGGGGGGCAGGAATCGCTGTTTTATAAGCATTTAGATCCATATCTTATCTTACGCCCGATGCATGGGCAACCGTCGTGCAGCAGCCTGTTCGAGTTCATCGCCTTTCTTCGCGATGAGATGCAGGCGCCTGTCCGGTACCGGGAATTTTTTATGAAATATGGGTCTGTGTCCATACACAAATGTGTAAATATCCATTGTTTGGTTATTTATTACACTTATGTGTATAAAATCATTTATCGGGCAGGCTTACTTTTGCGACGTATAAATTAATCGACTAAAAATAAATAAATAAATCTATGAAAAGAAAAATTAGTATCCTTGTTGTGATGTTTTGTGCCTGTGCAAGTATCGCATTTGCACAGCATCAAGTCAGTGGCGTTGTGAGGGACGGAACCGACGGCTCTCCTCTTCCGTATGCAACGGCGGCGCTGCTGCGCCCCGATTCGAGTGTGGTGACGGGTGTGGTAACCGGCGATTCGGGTCGGTTTGTGATCAGCGGTGTGAATCCCGGCAATTACCTGCTGCAGGTATCCTTTATCGGATATAATAAGGAATACGTGCGGGTGAGCGTGCCCGCGCA
>JAIRYY010000335.1 GCA_031267485.1 Tannerella sp. | reverse complement strand
CATTACCAGACCGTTTTCTACATCCTGTTCAAACTGCTGGGTCAGTTCGTCCGGGTGGAATACCGGACGGCCACCGGCCGGATTGACGCCGTGGTGGAGACGTCCGATGCGGTGCACGTCTTCGAGTTTAAGCTGGAAAGCAATGCCACGGCCGAACAGGCGCTGGAGCAGATTGATGCGAAAGACTATCTGATACCTTTCACCGCGGGCGGCAAACAGTTAGTGAAAATCGGCGTGGAGTTCGGCGAAACCGAGCGCGGCATCAAGCGCTGGGCCGTCGAAATCAGTGATTAATGATTAGCGATTAGTGATTAGTGATTAATGATTAATGACTGGTAAGTGCGCTCTTTGTGGGCGCTTATCGTGATTAGTGATGGCTGTAAGTTATATTTCGTGTTGTCAGTTTACTCGTTAAGGCATTCATATCAATAGAAAAAATGATTAAACTCGTCGAGACTGTCTCGAAAGTCGCGTCTCCCCGTCATTGCGAGGGCGCAGCCCGAAGCAATCCAGGCACAGGCGACGACCTGGATTGCTTCACTTCGTTCGCAATGACGGGGTGAGGGACGCTGCTCGCAACGGCTGGAGGGCTGGGCTGGTTAGGGTATTAATCGAGTATTCATTTTAATCACTAATCACTATTCACTATTCACTATTCATTATTCATGAAATACACATGTTTTTCACTGTTGCTTCTGTCTGTCTTCTGCCATGCAACAACGCCGGTATCGGAGAAATTCCGCCATTATGGCGTGATTGACGGACTGTCCGGGTCGGACATCACTTCCATTTGCGAGAACGGGAACTTCCTGTGGATTGCCACGACGGACGGATTGAACCGTTTTGACGGGAGGAATTTCAAGGTTTTCAAGAGGGATGCGGCCAGCGACAATTCGCTTTCAGAAAACAGCATCGAAACGCTGATGTTCGATTCGCGCGGTCTTTTGTGGATTGGACTGAAAACCGGGGGCGTGGACGTCTACGACCCGCGGAAGGACAAATTCATTCACATCGCCCGGGTCACCGGGGGAGAACTGCCCAACCGGGTGATGTCCATCTTTGAGGATTCGGAACACAACATCTGGCTGGGAAGCTGGGGCAACGGGGTTTACAAACTCACGCCCGACGGTGAACGGGAACTGTCGTTCCGTTCGGAGAATCATTTCGACGGATATATCGTATCCGCTATCACGGAGATACCGGCGGGGCGCGTCTGGACAGGGACTTACACCGGCTACTGCATCCACGATCTGAAGAGCGGCGGGTGGGACAGCCTCCGCTGTGACAGTCTGGTGATAACGTCGTTTCTGCAGGACGGCGGGCAGAACCGGCTGTGGTGTTCGACCTGGGGCAGCGGTCTGGTTGAATTGAGCTGGGAGGGCGACGTTCCCGAAAACATCGGGGCGGAGTTCATGTACCGCGACGATATCCACGCAATCTACCGCCTTGCCGGAAGCAGGGACAGGATGCTGTATCTGGGCACATGGGGCGAGGGACTGGCGGCGCTCGACGTCCGGCAGCCCGGCGGAATCCGTTCCATGCGCAAAAACGCCTTTCCTCCTCCCCTGATTTATGCGCTGCATGAAGACCGGAGCGGCCGGCTGTGGATTGGGACGTACGGCGACGGACTGTACTGTTATGACGCGCGCGACAGGGGGATATCGTTTATCCCCGCGGACGAAAGGGACAAGACGCCGGCTTCCGCAGGCAACATTGTACCGGTCGGCGACAGTTTTTTCCTTGCCGGGACGCTTGGCGGCGGGTTCTACCTGTGCGACATGAAGAAAAACAGCCTTGTCCGCAAATACGGCGCCCCGCGGGGCAGGGCGTACGAAAACAACGCGCTGGCTCTTTACGTCGATGAGGACATCGTCCTTGCCGGGCACGACGGCGCCGGGCTGCTGTACGCCCCCGTCCGCGACATACACGAGCCGGACGCCGCTTTCAGGACGTTTCACGCTCCCCGTCTGGAAAAGGTTACGGCGATTTTCAGAGATACCGGCGACCGCGTCTGGCTGGGAACGAAACAGGACGGTCTGATGTCGGTCCGATACGATGCGGAAAAGGGGACGTTCGACGGTTTTACGGCCTGCGACATACTCGGACATGACGAGATAACGGGATTCGTCCGGCAGGATTCGCAGCATTTATGGGTCGCCTCGCACGCCGGACTGTTCCTCTTCGATACGCAAAACAACCGTCCGGAGGAAGTCTCGTCCGAAATGATTTACTGCATCGAGAAGGACGCGGGGAACGATTGTCTGTGGATAGGTTCTTCCAGTGGAATAAGCCGCATGGGGCTGGACGGGACGCGTCCTGCGGAGCATCCCTTTCCGGCCGGGCTTGTGCCGCGGGGGACGGTGAGGGACATGATGCTTGACGGCGCCGGCAACCTGTGGTTCCTCGTCGCCGGACGCATCTTCTGCTTCGTGGAAAGCGAAAACAGCGTGCGCGAAATCAATGTTTCCGCCCTGAACGGACGTCCCGCCATTTCCTGTGCGGGGGTGAGCGTGGACGGACGGCCGCATCTCCTGTTCGGCAGCGCGGCGGACTTCATCGTGCTCGACCCCGGCGCCGTTTTTGCGGAGGATACCGGCACGGAAGTTGTGTTTACCGAACTGCAGATTGACCACCGCACCGTGAACGTCGGAGAAAAGGTCTACGGCAGGGTCGCGCTTGAGGAAGGCTCCGAGTATACGCGGTCGCTGCAGCTCTCCCACCGCTGCAGATGGATTTCGTTCGTGATGGCCGAAACCGGCAGCACGATATGGAAAACCGGCTTCCAGTACCGGATAAGCGGATTCGGCGACACGTGGCAGCATCTGGACTTGACGCGCCCCATCACCTTTTCGCGCCTGAATCCGGGAGAATATACCCTCCAGCTGCGGAGCTTCGACGGACGCGACGGCGCGCTTCCCTGCTGGAGCATGCACCTCTCCGTGTCCTATCCCTGGTGGCAAACCGGCCGGTTTTATGCCGGTCTGGCTCTTGCCGCGCTCACCCTTGCCGCGCTCGCTCTTCTTCTCGTCCGGCGGCATTACAGGAAGCGGCAGCTGCAGCGCCTGCGCGAAATGGAGAAAAGGAAAAAGGAGGAACTGCTGCGCGAAAAGGAGAGTTTCTTTGCCGGCCTCTCCCACGACCTGGCCACGCCCTTCTCGCTGATAATCGCACCGGCAAACGACCTGCTGCGCGACGGGAAGCTGGAGAAGCCCGTGCGCGAAAAGCTGGAAATCATCGGGAAAAACGCCACGTTCCTCTCCGACCTGTTCAATACAATCCTTGATTTGAAGCGGGCGGAAACGAGCGACCTGGAACTGCGGGAGAAGCGGATAGAGGCCGTGAGCTTCGTCCGCATCATCACAAACGCCTTCGATTATCTGGCCCGTTCGGGGAACATCCGCCTGTCCTGCCACTCGGAGATACCGGCGCTTCACATCGTGACCGACAGCGTGAAACTGGAACGCATCATCTACAATCTGCTGAGCAACGCCATGAAATTCACGCCCGCCGGAGGTGAAGTATCCGTCCGCACCGGCCTCTCGGACGGCGATACGCTGTTCATCACGGTCGCCGACAGCGGGCCGGGCATCGGACAGGAGAACCGCGAAAGGGTGTTCGAGAAATTTTACCGCGAGGCGCGCTATCTGCCGGACGGACAGCCGAACGGACTCGGGCTCGGGCTGTATGTCGTCCGTCAATTCGTCTCGCTCCTGAACGGTGAAATCGAAGTGGATTCTTCTCCGGAAAGCGGGACGCGCATCACCATCCGCCTGAAACCGCCGATAACGGGCGGCGAGGCGCTCACGGCCGCAACGGAAGCGGACGGGGCGGACAGGGAAAACGGACGGACGACAATCCTGATCGTGGAAGACAACAGCGAACTGCGCCGCTATCTGACGGAAAGGCTGTCCGGACAGTTCTGCGTCATTTCCGTTCCGGGAGGCGAGGAAGCGCTCCGGGCCGTAGGCGAGAACCTGCCCGAAATTGTGATAAGCGACGTCATGATGCCGGGCATGGATGGCCTGTCGCTGACGGGGAAAATCAAATCCAATCCCCTCTATGCCGATGTCTTTGTGATTCTGCTCACGGCGCTCTCGTCGCCGGACGACGAACGGAAAGGATACCGGGCCGGGGCGGATATTTACCTGAAAAAACCGTTTGACCCGGAAACGCTCGTGAATCAGATTGTCAACATCGGCAATACCCGCCTGCGCCGCCGCCGGCAGCTGCTTCAGCAGTTGATGTCGCCCTCCGGCGACGGGATCGAACCTGACCCCGGGGACGAATTTCTGCGCCGCTCCCTGAAAATCGTGGAAGAACATCTGATGGACGCCGACTTCCGGATAGACGGGTTCGCCGCCGAGATGCACCTGAGCAAGACCGTCCTGCACCGTAAGTTCCGCGTCGTCGCCGGCCAGACGCCCAACCAGTTCATCCGCGCCGTGCGCCTCCGCCGTGCTGCCGGCATGCTGCTGAACAGCGACTATACGGTTGCCGAAATCGCCTACCTGACCGGCTTCAACCAGTCGCACTATTTCATCAAATGTTTCAGGGAAGTATACGGCGAAACGCCCAGCCATTACAAGAAAACAAAACCGCCGAAGGGATAGCTGCCCTTTTCGCTCTCTCCATTTGGGGATTTCCGGCTTGTCCCCGTCGAGGGACAATATGTCCGGTGACATTTATTGCCGTGCCGGCAGGTATGGAATGTGGAATAAAACCGGTAAATCACATTCCGTCCCCATGGAACGGGATTGTAGAGACGCGATTAATCGCGTCTCTACGGGTTCTACCAACATTTTGTCCCTCCTGGTGGGCCGAGAAAACATTACATGTTATTTATTTCGCGCGTGAAGTATAAACAAAAAACGTTCGGATTATTTGGAATATAAAAAAGGCTCTATAACGAATCGTGTGGGTCATTTTGTTCAAATGACGGACAGGACGGTGTATTCGGTTGAAAACCTCCGGCCAACCCCGTCACCCGCGAGGCACGAAGCAATCCATACACAGGCGGCGGCCTGACAATCGTCCGGGCTTATACGGCCTGTGCCTGGATTGCTTCGCTACGCTCGCAATGACGGGGCATGGAAACTCGTCATTGCGAGGAGGAACGACGAAGCAATCCAGGTGCAGGCGACAACATGGATTGCTTCGCTGCGTTCGCTGGTGACGGGGCATGGAGTGTGTTACGGTTTGCCGGGTCACATCTGCCACTTACCCACACAAAATGTTATAGA
>JAIRYY010000287.1 GCA_031267485.1 Tannerella sp. | reverse complement strand
AGACTTTCCCGCCGCGAGCAGGAACTGCTGCGCCTGATAGTCGAAGGACGTTCGAACAGCGAAATAGCCGCAAGCATGTACCTCGGCTACGAAACCATAAAAAGTTACCGCAAAAACCTTATCCTGAAACTTAATGCCCACAATACCGCCGCTCTGGTCAAAATGGCGATAGAACGAAAATTGGTATGAGGAGAAAGCTGTCGATATACGGAACTTTGTTTACGGTCATGGCGGCTATTTTGGAAAAATCTTTGCGGAAAGGATTTATCTGAATATTAAAAAATGTCTTATGCCCTGCCAAATCGAAGCAACTCGAAGCAAACCCCTGCCACTTGCTCCGGGTTGCTTTATTTCCCCAAAAATCGTATATACTTTTGTGTTTGCATTGCTATTAATACGTAATTTTTAACACGAAAATATTATGTTCGTATATGACAATCATTTTGACGGCTGGAAAGAAAAACTGCATGGAGCGGTAAAGAAAATGGGCAAAGATGAAAAACTGCCAGACAATCAGGATTTGTGTCTTATGCTGCATATCAGTCCGCGTACTTTGCAGCGCTACCGGAGCGAGGGCAGTTTGCCCTTTTTGAAATACGGACAAAAATCCATTACAAAGCCGCTGATGTCCGGGATTTTATCTACACTAATCGCGAACCGTTCAGGAGGCTGTGGACAGGCAAAGACAACGAAAGACACAAATATTTGCTATTGTGCGAATTACGCTCGTTTGCTGTTGATTGCCTATTGAGGGTATACTTTCGCAACAGTCACATTACCCCTCTGTAAAAACGCGTGCGAATATTACGGAAGAAGTTAAAAGTCCCATCTCAGGGCGAGTGTGGGAATCAGGAAAAGTCCGTCCCGTCCGGCAAAATCGTAACTGACTTCCAGTTCGCTGCCTATGCTGAGGTTAAAAAGCCCGTCAACGCCCCTGAAGCGGTTCAGATGCATCCAGCCCTGCGGCTCTGCAAGTAAAACAAAGTCGCCGAAGTCGCCGCCAGGCTCACGCCACCAGTCGGCAAACCCCGTAAAACTGAATTTCCTCGCGGCAAAATACATGTACCATGTGCCTGTCAGCTGAAATTGATGCGGGGAATGAAGCGTTTGAATGAACTTGTACATGGGCGTAAAAGCGAATCCCTGCGTAAAATCCGCATTGTTGCGCGCGTATGTCGTGCCGAGGAGAAACGCATTTTTCACATACGGCGTGCCTCCGTTATACTCAACGTGCATTGAGACATTGCCCTGCCAGAATTTCAGTTCGCGGGCAATTTCCCAGTAAGCCGCGGCGATACCCGCCGAACGGTAATCCATGTCAACGAAAAAAAACGTGCTTCCCCAACGGTCAGTTCTGAACATTTCGACCGTTGTCGTAATCAGCGGCCTGTCTTCATACTCCCTATACAGGGCGCTCCCCGTATCATAATGAATCTGAACGTTTTGCGCCTCCGTTCCACAACAAAACACAAGCATGCACCCCGCAAAAACACATATTTTCAATGCACCATTCCTCATAAACAACCATTATTTAATAAATGACAGGCAGTACAGTCGCCCTTTTTCATCACGACTGTTCCACAGCTCTTTCGCCCGCAAAGATATGGCTTTTTATTCATAATTTAAATATGTCACAATATGAAATGGAGGCAAGCAAAGAGGATACAAAAAGGGCACCGCAACCTTTTTCCTTATTCATTCAGTTGGCTCTGGCAAGCCCGGGATTGAAATAAGTAAAAACAGTCCGTGCCCTTATGGGGGAGGGTACAAACCTGCCTGACTTATTATTTCAATCCCTTTTAATCTGCCAGATTCAACTGAATAAAAAAATCATCTTACAAGTATGCAATATTTTGTAATTCAAGCTATTATAGTCTTTATTACTCAACAGCAAGGTTTCATCACGCCGCAAAGAAACAAAAAGTATTTAATATATGCAATAGCCGCCGCTACAAAATATCACGGACTGACGAACTGTTTTTATTCGCACTGCAAAAATAGAGGCCGACTATGCCAAATCAAGGCGCATGTTTGTTTTTTCTGATAACAGTTTTCGGAAAAAAATATTTTTTTTCCCGATTATTGGATGAAGTAAAAGAAAAAAATGTAATTTTACATACAAATTCAGGTTTTGATATGAATACAGAGAAATTTTTTACGGAAGAAGAAAAGAGAATATTTTTTTCCAAGTACAGGGAACTGTTTGGCGCGCTTTCGGAAAGCCTTGAAAAGGATGACGTTCCGAAGATACGGCAATTACTCCGGCCGGTCGTTGCAATGGAATGTTACGGACGCGACCGCAACGGCATCAACGGTTTGCTGCGGAATATGGAGACTGCCCTGATTGCGACGAAAGATATCGGGCTGAAGCGCACATCCATCCTCGCGCTCATACTGTACCGTCCGGTTCTGAAAAAAGCAATCGCGATAGAAGAAGTCGAAAAAACATTCAGCGGAGATGTGTCGCTAATTATCAACAGGCTGCTGAAAACGTCCGACCTCTATGCCCGCAACACGGCTATAAATTCGGACAATTTTCACCGGCTGCTGTTTTCCTTTGCCGAAGACGTCCGGGTCATTCTCATCATGATTGCCGACCGCCTCTGCCTGATGCGTATGGGCAAGGCGATCGCCGATGAAAAGGATCGCTTAAGGCTTGCAACCGAAGTCTCCTATTTATACGCGCCGCTGGCACACCGCCTCGGACTGTACAAGATAAAAAGCGAACTCGAAGATTTATCGCTCAAATATTCAAATCCCGTACAGTATTATTATATAAAGGACAAACTCAGCGAGACAAAGCGTTCGCGCGACGCCTACATTGAGCATTTCATCGAACCGGTGCGGAAAAAACTGACTGACGCCGGACTGAAAGCCGAAATCAAGGGCCGGACAAAATCCATTCATTCGATAAACAACAAAATCAAGAAGCAGAAAGTCGAATTTGAAGGCATCTACGACCTGTTTGCCATCCGCATCGTCCTCGATTCCGACAGGGAAAAGGAGCGCGCCGACTGCTGGCACGCGTTCTCAATCATCACCGACATGTATCAGCCCAACCCCAAACGTTTGCGCGACTGGGTTTCCGTGCCGAAGACGAACGGCTACGAGAGCCTGCACATCACCGTTCTGGGGCCGCAGAAACGCTGGGTGGAAGTGCAGATACGGACGCAACGCATGGACGAGATTGCCGAGAAGGGACTGGCCGCGCACTGGAAATACAAGGGCGGACAGGAGGAACACGGGCTGGATGAATTTCTGGCCGACGTGCGCGCCGTACTCGAGACGCAAGGCTCGACGCCGATGGATTTGATGAAGGAATTTAAAATGGACCTCTATCAGGACGAGATATACGTATTCACGCCGGACGGCGACCTCGTCAAACTCGGCAAGGGAGCGACCGTCCTCGATTTCGCCTTTGCCATCCATTCGAAAATAGGAAGCCGCTGCGTGTCCGGCAAGGTAAACGGAAAGAATGTGCCGATAAAATACCTGCTGAACAATGGCGACACAATCGAGGTCGTAACCTCGCCGGCACAAACGCCCAAACGCGACTGGCTGTCGTTTGTCACAACAGCCAGGGCGCGTTCGAAAATCAAACAGGCGCTCCGGGAAGAATATGCCAAAAACGCCGAACTGGCCAAAGAACAGCTTCAACGCCGCATGAAAAACCGCAAGGCCGACGTCGAAGACGCCGTACTGATGAGGTACATAAAGAAAAAGGGATATAAAACGGTTACCGATTTCTACGTCGATATTGCCGGAGAAAAACTGGACATAAACACCGTCATCGACGAATGTATCGAACTGGAACAGAAAGAAAGGGAGACGCCGGAACATGCGGACGTGCGCAGCGCCGAAGAATATGTCGCCAATATTGAGGCAAAAGAACTGTCCACCCAGCAGGACATTCTGGTGATAGACAAAAACCTGACCGGCATAGACTACAGGCTGGCAAAATGCTGCAACCCAATATACGGCGACCCGGTTTTCGGATTCGTGTCCACGCAGGGAATCAAGATACACCGCATGAACTGCCCGAACGCGACGGAGATGCGCACCCGCTTCGGATACCGCATCATACCGGCCGAATGGAGCGGCAAAGGCGCAAGCGGATATACCGTCGCATTGCGCGTCGTGGGCAACGACGACATCAGCATCGTGACAAACATCACGTCTGTAATCAGCAAGGAGAGCCGCGTTTCCCTGCGTGCGATAAACATCAATTCGGTCGACGGACTTTTTCAGGGTACATTCACTATCATCATCCCCGACACATCGTCCCTGACGGTACTGATAAAAAAACTGCAGGGCGTGAAGGGCGTGAAAAACGTCCGCCGTATCAACTGACTGTAACCGGGTTGCAGACACGGGGACGACGGGACGGGAAGAGCGCCGCAAAAAAAAATCAACATTTTTTATTGACAAAAGTATAATATATTATTTTCTTTACGTATATTTGCGGCGTTTTAGTATAAAAACATGATAATATAAACGCAGAAAGCCATGATTCGGAACGCGACATGCCATAATTCACAGATTCGGGATACGACAGCAAACGTATGTCTTTCGTTTGCCGGTATGTTGCGGGCGTTTGTGGCTTTTCTCCAAACTCCCACTCCCTTATTAGCTAAAATTAACGGGGGGGGGTATTTCACTTAAAATTTAATA
>JAIRYY010000191.1 GCA_031267485.1 Tannerella sp. | reverse complement strand
AATAGAAAAAATTTCACATATCAGGAGAGTGCATGTTTCGACCTATCAGGCATCGAGCGGCGCCGGGGCAAGCGCCATGGCCGAACTGGAAAAACAGTACGAACAGCTTATTAACGGGGAAACGCCGACCGTAGAGAAATTCTACTGGCAGCTTGCCTACAATCTCATCCCGCAGGTTGACGTATTCACGGATAACGGATATACAAAGGAAGAAATGAAAATGTACAACGAGACCCGCAAGATCATGCATTCCGACATAGAAGTCAGCGCCACCTGCGTACGCGTTCCCGTCATGCGCGCACACAGCGAAGCCACCTGGATTGAAACGGAGCGTCCCGTTTCGGCGGAAGAAGCGCGCGAAGCGTTCTCCCGTGCGGAGGGCATTGTTTTGCAGGACAATCCGGGAAACAAAGACTATCCGATGCCCCTCTTCGTCGCCGGCAAAGACCCCGTCTACGTAGGCCGCATCCGCAAAGACCTGGCCAATCCGAACGGGCTTACGTTCTGGACCGTAAGCGACCAGATCAAAAAAGGCGCGGCGCTTAATGCCGTACAGATAGCCGAATACCTTGTAAAGGTCGGCAACCTGAAGTAAAAAATTCCAGAGAAACGATTCGGCGGCGCAATGTTCCGATACCGGTATTCCAGCCGGTCGAAACTTGCGTCGTCCTTTCTGTCCGGCGAGGGGATATCTGTTTATCAACCCGGCAAACGGGCAATCCGTTATGACCTGCCTCCGCTGCTTGTCATCATGTCCCCTCTATTGTCTTTATCGAACCGTCCTCGTTGTATTCCAGTTCAATCACTTTCAGGCTGCGAAGCCACGTTTTTCCGCCCGAGGGTACGCAATCATGGTGAAACAGATACCATTTCTCCCTGAATTTAACAATTGAATGATGCGTCGTCCATCCCACGACGGGGGTGAGGATAACGCCCCGGTAGACGAACGGGCCGTAAGGGTTGTCGCCTGTCGCGTAGCACAGCAGGTGCGTGTCGCCCGTCGAATAGGAGAAATAGTATTTGCCGTTGTGCCTGTGCACCCAGGAGGCTTCGAAGAAACGGCGTTTCGTGTCGCCGGCGGTCAGCGGGTTCCCCTTTTCGTCCAGAATCACGACGTCGCGCGGTTCTTCGCCGAACTCAAGCATGCTGTCGCCAAGCCGGACTATTTTAGGGCAGAGAGCCGGTTCGCCGCCCTCCGGCAGTACGGCGCACTCCAGCGCCCTGTTGTTCCGGTAGCGCTGCAACTGTCCGCCCCACAATCCTCCGAAATACATGTAACAGTTGCCGCCGTCAGAAAGCACGGCCGGGTCTATGCTGTAACTCCCCTTCATGGGGTTTTCGCACGGAATGAACGGGCCCTCGGGCCGGTCGGCGACCGCAACGCCGATGCGGAAGATGTCGTTCCGATCCTTCAGCGGGAAGTAAAGGTAATATTTCCCGTCCCGGTACGCCACGTCGCAATCCCACAACTGGCGGCCGGCCCAGGGGATATCGCCTGCGTCCAGCACGACGCCGTGGTCTGTCGCGTCGCTTTCGACGTCGTCCATGGAGAAGACATGATAATCCCTCATGTCGAAGTGGTCTCCGCTGTCATTTTCGGGAATACAGCTTTCCCGGTCGTGCGACGGATAGATATACAGTTTGTCGTTAAAAACATGCACGGCCGGGTCGGCCATATAATCGCCCGGTATCAAATATCTTGCTTTTTTCATCTTTCTCTATACATTATATTTATGTGACATCATCAACAGGGCTGCCGAATGAATGACAGCCCTGTTTTTTTTTCAATAAAATCATTACAATTATCCGGTTACAATCAGCTTTTTAGCTTCATTATACGGCCCTGCCTGAATCTGATAAAAATAAACGCCGGGGGCAATCTCCCCAAGATCAATCTCAATGCTATGTTTTCCTTCGGGATATTCCGCCTTTTTTAAAATTTTTATTTCGGTTCCCTTCGTGTCAATGAGCCTGATTGTGACTAAACTTTTCCGGGGAATAGAAAACGACAGGGTTGCGTTATCGACTGCGGGATTGGGATAGCTGTACCCCAACGAATACCCGTCAAAGATTGCTATGACGGGATTTGGGAGCGGATCGTCTTCCCCCTTACCTTCCGGGGCATAAGGGCTGTTTGTTATGCATAACTTGTCCACCTTTCCTCCATTTTCCCTGTAGCCTATGGTAACGGAATGTTCGCCGGGAGTTAATGGTGCGTTCACCAGGTTCTTCCATGTCCATACGTCGCCGGTCGCCAAACCGTTTATCATTCCAAAATTGCCGTTATCGACCTTAACCCAGAACGAATCGTCATCTGCATCTTTACATCTAAGGCGTGCATAGATAAAGAATGACTCCTGCTGTGTGACAGTGAACGGAAAAACAATACATCCTTCGGGGCCGGGAGCGCTGTTGAGCGGCTGGTCGCTGCTGCCGTTTTGTCCCAGTTCCACAATATACTTGCCATTTGAGGCTTCTTCGTCATCATCAAGGACCGTCCAGCCGTTACCCTGCGTTGGCGTCACAAGCCGTTCGGCTTCAGCCCAGAAACTTTCATAGTCTCCACCCGGAGGCGCCCCCATTTCGGGAGGGGTATTGCCCCACCATGATATCCACCGGTTATGGTCGACATTTTCAAATTCGCTTTCGGAAATGTTCGTTTCGACGTCCCGGCCTAATAAAAACCTGTCCAGGAAACATTCCAGGGTATAATGTATATTTTCGGGAAAAGCGCAGTGGGCGCGGCCACGTTCTATGTAATAGCCGACGCGATCTTCGATATCCCATGTTTTCCATACTTCTTTTGCTGCCAGAATGGAGACATGCCCGGACTGGTCAGCCAGCCAGGTGTAATCGGGATTCCCGTATACCAGCAACGCACGCGGAGCAACCAAAGCGGCAAGGGCATGATGATCATGGGGCAGTTTGGCCGTATTCGTTCCGCTATAAGCGAACATGCCTTCTTTGAACCACTCATGGCTTGTCGCCCCTAAATTCTCAACTCCTCCGAGTGTTTCGGAGACGCGCCATGCCGCTACGCCGCCGCCGCCCGATTCCTGTGGAATGGTAAGGGCGACCCGTTCGTCAAGCGCTCCTGCAAACAAAGCCATTTTGCCGGCATACGAACAGCCTGTCACGGCTATATGCTGCATATCAATCGGCAATTCATCCCGGACAATCTCAAGGCCGTCAATAATTCTACTCACACCCCATGCCCAGGCGGCGTACTGACCGTGGTTGTCAACATTGAACTGAGGATACAGCCGGTAAAAAGGGTCTTCGTTGCTGTGGCCACTGTAAGTCGTTACCTGATTATGCGAGAACGCTATCTGGGCGATTCCGCGGCTTGAAAACAGAGCTGCCGGCAAACTTCCCGTCCCGGAGTTCATGCCAATAACGGCGGGATAGGGAGCGGTACTTCCTTCAGGGATCGTGATGCGGGAAGTAATCGTCAAGGTTCTCTCCCCGTTTTCGACCACGACCGTAAGCGTATTATTTTCAGCATCCCAGCTCGCCGTTACATCTTCTCTTTTAACAGCGGGTTTTTCCCCGATTTCATAATGCTGAATCTGATGTACAATCTCAGCGCGACGGCGACTCCAATCGGCAAAATCAGTCGAACGTGCGCTTCCGTTCGGATAAAGCGTCTCATTCATCCATTGCCGGGGATCGGTATTCGCCCACATGAAAGGATCCGGTAAGGGAATAATTGAAGGAGCATTTTCCAGCGTAGTGTAATCCGGCGCAGGATAAGCAGCGCCCGTGTTTTCAACGCCATAAACCAATGGCAAATCATCTGCCGATACCGTCGAAAACGAACAGAATAAAATGGCACAAACAAACCATCTTAAGAAAGTAATTTTTTTCATAATCATAATTTTTTTGATGTTAAGTAATAATATATATGTGCACACTTCACTTTTGTGCATTTTTTGTAAGGATGTCCACCAGAGGTTTCGCCTCATAATTCCGGTCGAACAGCAGCGCATAGTCGGTGCGGCCGGGCACGGGCCAGTTGTTTTTCCAGGAATCGGCATCCCCGACGCCCCACAGGGTGACGCGCGTTATCCTGTCCCGGTGTTTGAGGAAGAGATTGAAGAAGTCGGCATAACGACTGTTCCAGGCGGCTTCCACGTCTTCCGGCAATCCGCCGGCATACGGATTGATTTCTTTGCGGTACTCGAAACTTTGGGCAACGTCGGCTCCCGCGTTTTCACGGGGAGAGGGGAGCACGGAGAGGTCCAGTTCCGTTATCATCACGCTGACGCCCAGTTCGGAGAACGCCAGCAGGCTCGTTTCAAACTCCTCCAGCGGGGGGAAGTGCATGTTCAGGTGTCCCTGCATGCCGATGCCGTCTATCCGGACGCCCTGTTCCTGAAGCGATTTGACGAGCCGGACGACGCCCTGCCTCTTTGCCGGTACGGCCATCGAATAGTCGTTGTAATACAGTTCGGCGTCCGGGTCGGCTTCGCGTGCAAATTCGAAAGCCAGACGGATATAGTCCGGCCCGATTATCTGCAGGAACTTGCTGTTGCGCAGCGAGCCGTCGTCGAGTACGGCCTCGTTCACCACATCCCATCCCCTGATTACGCCCCGGTAGCGGCCCACGACCGTGGAGATATGGCTTTTCATCCGTTCCGTCAGCACGTCGCGGGAGACGTCGTTCCCCCCGCCGTCCGTAAAAAACCAGTCCGGCGCCTGCGAATGCCATACCAGCGTATGTCCGGTCACGAACAGGCCGTACTTCCGCCCGAACTCCACGAAACGGTCGGCTTCGTCAAAGGAAAATTCGCCCTCTTTCGGCTGCAGATACATGCTTTTCATGCAGTTTTCGGGCACGATTGCACTGAAATGTTCCCTTATCACCCGCACGGCGTCAACGTCCCGTTCCATGATTTGTCCGGTATTCAGCGCCGCGCCGATATAAAATTTGTCTCCGAAGGCCTCTTTCAGAGAAAGTTCCCGTTCTCCCGTCCGGTTATTACCGGAGGTACATCCGGACAAGCCGGAGGTGCATAAAACAATAGCTGTTAATAAAAAATGCTTTTTCATCTGATAGTTGTATTAATTGGTTTGTGTATATTTTCTTCTCCCGGCCAGTTCCGCCTGGATTTTTTCGTTCAGTCTCCGGGTTATCGGGTAGAACAGCAGGGCGACCACTCCGATGACAAAGGTGATGGCGGGGATAATGCTGGCGGTCAGTTTGATGCCCTGTACGGAGGATTCGCTCTGCACCGCATTGGCCACAAAGCCGAACGAGTCGATGATGCTGCCGCATATAAGTCCGCCCAGACCGAGTCCCGCCTTCAGCGCGAAAACGATTCCGGCAAAGACGAATCCGGTGGCGCGCCGATAGTTTACCCATTCCGAATGGTCGGCCACGTCGCCCATCATCGCCCACAGCAGCGGTATGGTGGGCGCGTACGACAGGCTTTTCAGGATGTTGAGGATGAGGATGTTCCCGATGCTGTCCGGCGGAACGGCATAAAACAGTCCGGTGCACAGGGCGGTCAGCGCCAGGCATACGATGAACACGTTGCGCTTGCCGAACAGGCCGGACAGGTATCCCGACAGGAAGATGACGCCCAGCAGCTGGATGATGTTCCCCATCATGTTGAAGAGGCTGAATCCCACGGCAAAAACGTCATCCGTATCATAGACAATCAGTCCGAACGCGTCGAAGAACGAATGCCATGCGCCCGGCGTCTCCCCTCTCGTGCCGACCAGCCCCACGCCGTCCAGGAAGGAAAAAAGGGCGTCTTTGTCGACGACATAATTGAAATAGTACGACATGCCGCTCCCCCATAAGGCCAGCGTGGTGAAAAGGAAAAGTGTAAGGATGAACATCGCCAGCCAGGGACGGCTTTTCAGTATGTCCTTAAAATCCTGACGGACGGGCGTTTTTTCCTTTTGCGGGGGGCTGATGCGCTCTTTCGTCGTGAGGAATGTGATAATCATCAGCACAAATCCCACGGCGGCAAAAATCGTGACGGTCGCCGACCAGCCTTCCGGAGAGGTCGCGCTCCCGCCTGTCTTTGTGACCAGGGGGAGCGTCAGACCCTGAACGACGAACGTGGCTACCGTCGCCGTAACGAAACGTATGGAGGAGATGCTGGTACGTTCCCTGATATCGCCGGTCATCACGCCTCCCAGCGAGGAATAGGGCGTGTTGTTGAACGAGTAGACGGACATCAGGAGCGTATACGTCACGCCGGCGTAAATGATTTTGCCCCGTTCGCCGAGGTCGGGCGTGCTGAACGCGAGTATGAAAAACACGGCAAAGGGAATGGCCGTCCACAAGAGCCACGGACGGTATTTCCCCCATCGGGTATTCGTGCGGTCGGAAAGGATTCCAACCGCCGGGTCGACAAACGCGTCGAAAAAACGCGCAAACAGCAGTATCGCGCCTGCCGTGGTCGCTTTTATTCCAAACACGTCGGTGTAGAAAAAAAGCTGAAACATCATCATCATCTGAAAGATGAGATTGGCCGACCCGTCCCCCAAACTGTAGCCAACTTTTTCGCCAAAAGAAACTTTCTTCATAGGATGGTTAATTATTAGTGATTAGTGATTAGCGTAAATTAGTGATTAATGAATTAGTGATTAGTGATTAATGATTATGCTCTGTCTAAAAATAACTGTATTATTTCTTTTTACGCGGGGCTATCTGAAAAGCGAGTCCCCGTCATTGCGAACTGCGAGGGACGAAGCAATCTCCGCGTGTATCGGCGATTGCTTCGGGCTGCGCCCTCGCAATGACGAATCGGGACTGTTGAGAAAGCCCGGTAAGTGCGTTACGGTATGCCAAATCTCGAAAATATTGTTCATAACACTTGATAATTAATTTATTAATAATGTTTTTATTCTCTCTGAAAATATTTTTCATTCCGCACAGGATGATATTTTTTCAAACGGGATGAAAACTTTTTCTAATGGGATGAATCCAGTCACGTTACGAATGAATCCCGTCACGTTACGGATTGATTTCATACCTTTACGGATTGACTTCATCCCATTACGGATGGATTTCATCCCGTTACAGATGGATTTCATCCCGTTACGGATGGATTTTATTCCATTACGGATGGATTTCATTCCATTTGAAAAGGTTTTCATTTCATCATAAAAAATTTTCATTCCATTTGAAGATTTCTTCATCCAGCTCGTGACGGTTTTCATCTGATTAGTGGAAAGTTTCACTTGAATCAATCCGGGTCGTCGCCTGTGCCTGGATTGCTTCGGGCTGTGCCCTCGCAATGACGGAGAGACGCGACTTTCGAGACAGTCATGTATTCGG
>JAIRYY010000169.1 GCA_031267485.1 Tannerella sp. | reverse complement strand
CCCCTTGCGCATATCTGTTCCCATACTACACAGATAATAACGATGATTTTCATTCAGTGAGAACATTCCTTTTTGGCCGCAAAGGTCGCTACCCTAACACTATTGAAAAATACGGCCTTTACTGAATGCTTACAAACTACCTGATTGCAATGTATTTATTTATCAAGCTGCATTCTATTGAATCATTAAAATAATCTTGGTGAGACAACAAAAAACGGCACGCATCTTTCGATAAACGGGCTGCTAATACGCGAATTTTACAAGTAAGGTTTTAAACGCGTAACATATCCGCCGGCGGTATCATGCAGAGTAACCGGGCAATTTTCAGGGTCGGCTCCGATCGTCCGGTAATATAATCATTAATGCGAGACGGGCTTACGCCGATGTTATCTGCCAACTCCCTTTGTGTAATTCCTTTTTCTTCCCTCGCGCCCTTTCGTTTCATAAAACTCTTTCAACCTCCTTATGCGATACAATTCTCATCCGTATATTGTTGTTTATAATGCAAAGATAGGAGGTGATTTTTTTATAAAAACGAATTGGAATGAAAGAGCAAAGGGAGTCTATTTTCATTATCAAACAGCGATAGAAAGGAAATGGCTTTGCCTGTGAGCCGTATTTGCGGCATATATGCTGATTTTTGGGATACTCGTGCCGGAATTGTTTTATATTGTGTGTCTTTGCATGAAAAAAATTATTCTAACTCAGTGTTATGAAGACAAAAATATTACTTTTTATCTGTGTTGCGCTTCTGTCCGGAGGGACGACTGTTCTTGCCTGTACGGGCATTATTGTAGGAAAAAAGGCTTCGACGGACGGGTCGGTTATGATTTCGTATGCGGCCGATTCTCATACCCTGTATGGGGAAATGTATCGCTGGCCGGCGGCAAAATGGCCGCGAGGCGCTATGCTTGATGTCGTGGAATGGGATTCGGGGAAACCGCTCGGACGGATTGCGCAGGCGGAACAGACCTGGTCGGTCGTGGGAAATATGAATGAACGTCAGGTTGCCATCACCGAAAGCACGTTTGGCGGACGGCCGGAGTTAGTCGACACGACCGGCATGATAGATTACGGCAGTCTCATTTACATCGCGCTTCAGCGTGCCGGGACGGCGCGTGAAGCGATAAAAATCATGACGGACCTCGTTGCGGAATACGGTTATTGCAGCGGCGGAGAATCATTTTCCATCGCCGACAAAAATGAGGCCTGGATAATGGAAATGATTGGGAAAGGCGCCGGAAAGAAAGGCGCTGTGTGGGTTGCCATACGTATTCCCGACGATTGCATATCGGCGCACGCCAACCAGTCGCGCATACAGCAAATCCCGTTTGATGACGGGGAAAACTGTCTGTATGCCCCCGACGTCGTTTCCCTGGCGCGCGAAAAGGGCTATTTCAACGGAAAAGACAGGGATTTCAGTTTTGTCAAGGCTTACAATCCGTATGATTTCGGCGGGTTACGTGCGTGTGAAGCGCGGGTATGGTCTGTTTTCCGCAGATACGACCCCTCCATGAGTCAATATGAAGCATTTATAAAAGGCGACACGACAAAGACGCCTATGCCGCTGTATATAAAACCCGACCGCAAACTGTCGGTCAGGGATGTGCAGCATTGCATGCGCGACCATTTTGAGGGCACGGACCTGGATATGACGAACGACGCCGGAGCGGGGCCATACAAAGCGCCTTACCGCTGGAGGCCCATGCATTTCGAGGTGGACGGCAGGGAATATCTTAACGAGCGCGCAATTGCCACGCAGCAAACGGGATTTGTGATTGTTCCCCAGATGAGAAACTGGCTGCCGGACGCCATCGGCGGAATCCTGTGGTTTGGCGTCGACGATGCCGACATGACGGTGTTTAATCCGGTTTATGCCTCTTCGCTGGCTGTCCCCGAATGTTATCGCACGGGAAACGGCGACCTGTACACTTTCTCGTGGACATCCGCATTCTGGATGCACAACTGGGTGGCAAACATGGCATACGGCAAATATAATTTTATGATAGGGGATATCCGCAAAGTGCAGCAGGAACTCGAAGACGGACACCGGGACCTGATTCCGGCCATAGACAGGGCGGCGGCGGAGATGTATGAAAAGAACCCGGAAGAAGCGCGCAAGTTTCTCACCTGGTTCAGCACAACGACAGCCGACAATGCCACCCGGCGCTGGAAAGAACTGGGCGAATACCTGCTCATAAAATATATCGACGGCAATGTGAAAAAAGAAGAGAACGGACAATTCCGGCGTAACCCGTACGGAATGCCCGTCTCGCCTGATTTTCCGGGATATGACGGGGAATTTTACCGGAAGATAGTGGAAAGCGCCGGCGACCGGCTGAAAATGGGGTCTTAATTTTTAATTTATATACGTATGAGAAGATTAGTAATATTAACAGTCTGTACGCTCGCGTTTGCAGCGGCCGGTTCCGCTCAGGGCGGAAGCAGAAGCAGGGTGCAGGGCGAAACCGGAGCGCAACGTGCGGGCACGGCGCAGCGCGAAATCAATGAGTACGGGGGAGAAAAAGGCATTTCGTCGGTTGGCGGAACAGTCGGATATGGAGTTGACGGTAAAACCGTACTTGTCGGCGTTGATTACAGGTATAATATCCGGGACAGGATACGCCTGGCGCCGTCAGTTCTCTATCTGCTGGAAAATGATTACCGGAGTACCCTGTATGTAAACGCCGATGTGCATTATCTGGCGCGCGTTGCGGAAAAAATAACCATGTATCCTGTCGGCGGACTCGGGCTGTCGGTCTGGAACATAGACATTCCTGTTCCCGTGATTCCGGTTCCGCTGGAGGAGAATGACATTCTGCCTGCTCCCGAAGCAGCCGACTCCGGGACTTCCGAAACAAAAGTGCGCATAGGCCTGAATCTCGGTTTCGGCGCCGAGATGCGCGTTACGAAAGACGTCATCATCGGTGCGGAATTTAGATATAATCTCACGAGCGAGCGGATATACGACCAGGCCATGTTCCTGGCGCGCGCCGCATATTATTTCTGACGGGAGATGAAGATATTTAATTCCCCGGCGAATGGCTAAAACCAAATCCGTATATGTCTGTTCCGACTGCGGGGCCGAATCGCTTAAATGGACAGGGAAATGTCCCTCGTGCGGAGCGTGGAACACGTATGTTGAGGAGGTTGTGAAAAAAGAACCTTCCGGGCGGGGTTTTGTTCCCGGCATGGAACGGAATGGCGTCCGGCCGCAACTGCTGCGTGATGTGACGTCGGAGGGGGAAGTCCGCCTGGATTTGCACGATGCGGAGTTGAACCGCGTGCTCGGAGGCGGCCTTGTCAAAGGCTCGCTGGTACTTGTCGGCGGCGAGCCGGGCATCGGCAAATCGACGCTGATACTGCAGACCGTGCTGAAACTGAAAGGCCTGCATACGGTGTATGTGTCCGGCGAGGAGAGCGCCCGGCAGCTGAAACTGCGGGCAGACCGCCTGGCCGGCGACAAATGCGATATGGATAACTGCCATATCCTTTGCGAGACGAACCTCGAACGGATATTCGAGCACGTGAACAGCCTGCAGCCTGACTTGCTGGTGATAGATTCCATACAGACGATGTTCACGGAGGCGGCCGAGTCGTCGCCCGGAAGCATCACACAGGTGCGCGAATGCAGCGCCTCGATACTGAAATATGCAAAAGAGACGGGTACGCCGGCGTTGCTGGTCGGACATATCAACAAGGAGGGAAGCATCGCCGGGCCGAAAGTGCTGGAGCATATTGTCGATACGGTACTTCAGTTCGAAGGCGACCGGCATTACATGTACCGTATTCTGCGAAGTATAAAGAACCGTTTTGGCAGCACGTCGGAACTGGGTATTTACGAGATGCGCCAAAATGGCCTCCGCCAGATAAATAATCCGTCGGAATTACTGCTGACGGAAAACCGCGAGGGATTGAGCGGAATAGCCATAGCGGCGGCGGTCGAGGGCGTCCGTCCGTTCCTGATAGAGACACAGTCGCTTGTCAGTTCCGCCGTCTACGGAACGCCGCAGCGCAGTTCGACCGGATTTGACATCCGCCGGATGAACATGCTGCTGGCCGTCCTAGAGAAACGCGCCGGATTCAGGCTTGCGCAGAAAGATGTGTTCCTGAACATCGCAGGTGGCCTGCGGGTAAACGACCCGGCGATAGACCTGCCGGTCATAAGCGCGGTACTGTCGTCGAGCCTTGATATCTCCATTGCACATGGCGTATGCATGGCCGGCGAAGTCGGGCTGTCCGGCGAGATACGCCCGGTTACCCGCCTGGAACAGCGTATCCGGGAAGCGGAAAAACTTGGCTTTTCGCGCATCATCGTCCCCCGCATGAAAGGTGTTGAAGAACTTAAAACCGGGATAGAAATAATAAAGGCAGGAAAAGTGGAGGAAGCGTTCCGCGTACTTTTCGGATAAAAAAAGAGATGGTAAGGGAACTTCAGTTACGGATATTGCCGGAAGAGGCCGCGAACGAACAGTCGCTGCGCCGCGCCGTCTGCCGCGAGACGGGTGAAAAGCCGGAAGCGGTGAACGCTGTGCGGGTATTGAAACGCTCGATAGATGCGCGTCAGAGGACGGTTCTGGTAAACGTGTCGCTGCGGGTTTTTATCCGTGAGGAACCGGCGGAGGCGGCGTACAGGACGATTGAATATAAAGATGTTTCGGGCTGCAGGCCGGTGGTGATTGTCGGCGCCGGGCCGGCGGGACTGTTTGCCGCGCTTCGCCTGATAGAACTCGGCCTCCGGCCTGTAATTGTCGAACGCGGGAAAAACGTCCGCGACCGGAAAAAAGACATCGCGCTCATAAGCCGCGAACATCTCGTCAACCCCGAATCCAATTACTGTTTTGGTGAGGGCGGGGCCGGCGCATACTCCGACGGGAAATTATATACGCGCAGCAGGAAACGCGGTTCCGTCGACAGGATACTCAACATTTTCTGTCAGCATGGCGCAAGCGACGCCATTCTCTCCGACGTGCATCCGCATATCGGAACAGACAAACTGCCGCGCGTGATTGAGAACATACGCAACCGGATTATTCATTCGGGAGGCGAAGTGCATTTCGGCGCCTGCATGGAATCGCCGGTTATCCGGAACGGCGAAGCCCTCGGCGTTCATACGCGCGACGGCCGTACTTTCATGGGAGCGGCGGTGATACTTGCCACGGGACATTCCGCGCGGGACGTATACCGCTGTCTGTCGATGCGGAATATAGCGCTGGAGGCCAAGGGAATCGCCGTCGGCGTGCGCCTTGAACATCCGCAGGCGCTTATCGACCGGATACGTTACCACAGCGAAGACGGACGGGGGAAATATCTTCCCGCGGCGGAATACAGTTTCGTCGCACAGTCGGCCGGCAGGGGCGTCTATTCGTTCTGCATGTGTCCCGGAGGGTTTGTCGTGCCTGCGGCAAGCAGCCCGGACGAAGTCGTGGTAAACGGCATGTCCCCGTCTGCCCGCAGTTCGCGCTGGGCAAACGCCGGTATGGTAGTGGAAATCCGCCCGGAAGATGTGCCGCACAGCAACCTGCCGGCACATTTCGCTGTGATGCATTTCCAGGAACAGCTGGAACAGCTTTGCCGGTTCCGCGGAGGCCTGTCGCAAACCGCTCCCGCACAGCGGATGGCGGATTTCATGCAAAAGCGCGATTCGCCAGACCTGCCGGTTTCGTCCTATACTCCCGGCCTGCGGCCGTCGCCGTTACACGACTGGATGCCCGGTTTTATCACGTCGCGCCTGTGCGAAGGCTTCCGTCAATTCGACAAGGTCTCCCGCGGCTTTTTAACGAACGAGGCCGTCATGATAGGCGTGGAAACGCGGACATCGTCGCCCGTCCGTATCCCGAGAGACCGGGAGACAATGCAGCATGTCACGCTGAAAGGGCTGTATCCGTGCGGCGAGGGTGCCGGTTATGCCGGAGGAATCGTTTCCGCCGCAACGGACGGCGAACTTTGCGCGGAACAGGCCGCCGCCTTTATCCGGCGGCTTTAATTTAACATTTATCAAGTCATGTTATGTCAGAAAAACCGGAATTAAATGCACACAACAAGGCGGAATATCCGCCAATGCACACGGCGGAACATATTCTTAACCGGACGATGGTTCGCATGTTCGGCTGTCCACGGTCGAAAAACGCGCATATTGAACGTAAGAAATCAAAATGCGACTATCTTCTCGACAAAGCGCCTTCCGACGGGCAGATAGCGGAAATTGAACGCCGTGTAAACGAAGTGATAGACCTCCACCTCCCCGTTTACCGCGAATTTATGTCGCGCGAAGAAGCCGGCCGGTACGTGGATTTGAGCAAATTGCCGGAAAACGTGTCCGACACGCTGCGCATCGTCCGCATAGGCGATTATGATGCCTGCGCCTGCATCGGCGAACACGTGGACAATACCTCCGAAATCGGGCATCTTAAATTCCTGAGTCACGATTTTGAAAACGGCCGCTGGAGAGTGCGGTTCAAATTGGAGGGAACGCCGCCAGGGTAACCGCATCAAAACCTTTCGGGACGATGAGCGAATTTTCCATTGGGAAACGGGAAATTACTGCCTGGTAACGGAGCATTACTGCCCGGTAATGGCGCATTACTGCCTGGAAATTCGGGCAATTAAACCTTAAATCATATTGATTTTTCAATGAAAAATGAATCGGGAATGTTGTCAACAGCTATCAACTGTCAACTCCCGGGCGTCGGATATATTTGTGATAAATTTTGATGCGGTTGCCCTGAAGGAATTGTTAGAAAATGAGGTATTACCTATTGTTCGTGAGTTTCTTCAAGTAAGGGGACTTACCCTGTCAGAAGAAAAAACAAAGATTACTCACATTGACAAAGGATTTCACTACTGTCCGGTAAAAAAAAGAGCGAGGAGTATTAATTTTCCCCGCTCGGAGGTTATCTTTGTAATCACAACAAAACAAGGTAGCCTATGGGCAAAAGTACAAATTTTAGCGGACAGCCGGTATTAAATCAACTGTTATTTTACATACAGGGAGTAAATATCAAGAGAATAGCGAAGAAATATGATGCGGAACGCTACGTAAAGAAGTT
>JAIRYY010000149.1 GCA_031267485.1 Tannerella sp. | reverse complement strand
TCGTAGACGCCTAACTCGACCACTTTCGGGTCGACGAGTACGAACTTCAGTTCCGCTGGATGCTTCTTGTAGAGCAGCGATATGATGATCGCGTTCAGGCCGACGGATTTGCCGTTTCCCGTCGCTCCGGCTACCAGGAGGTGAGGCATGTCCGCGAGGTCGAACATGAAGATGTCGTTCGTTATCGTGCGTCCCAGGACGACCGGCAGTTTGTATTTCGATTCTGCAAATTTATGCGACGCGATGACCGATTCCAGGGAGACGATCTGCGGTTTTTTGTTGGGTACCTCTATCCCGATCGTTCCTTTGCCGGGCATCGGCGCAATGATGCGTATGCCCAGCGCCGCAAGGTTCAATGCGATATCGTCTTCGAGGTTTTTGATTTTGGCGATGCGCACTCCCGTGTCCGGCACTACTTCATACAGCGTGACGGTTGGCCCGACCGTAGCCTTGTTGGATTTGATGCTGATGCCAAAATCTTCCAGCGTCTTTTTGATGCGCTTCCGGTTTTCGTTCTGTTCATCCATATCGACCTGTCTGTCATACTGTTCATATTTCTCCAGCAGATTTGTATCGGGAAATTTGTAACCGGACAGATCAAGGCGGGGGTCGTAAGTGCCGAGTTCGGATTTGTCATAGACTTCTTCTTCTTTCGCTACCTCAACGATAAACTCGCTGCCGTCGCCCGTATTGCTCCTGTTTACAATTGTTACGTTCGCGCCGCCGCCGCCCGCGGGAATATATATATCGGTTTCAGGCCCGTCCCCGTCATATTCTTCATCTTCCTCCTCTGTCTCCGGGCCTTCGGGTTTCTCTCCGCCGTTTTTCGGAGGCGGGTCACCGCTTTTTTTCTTCAGGCCGCCGAAAGAAAATCTCGTTTGCATAACCGAAACCGTCCGGCTACTTACGAATACGGCCGCCAGTATAAATCCGGCAAGCAGCAGGAGTATCACGCCAATGTATCCGATATCGCTCACAAGCCGCCCCGACAGATAATAGCCATGCTGTCCGCCCGGATGAAAAAATAAAATGTCATTCATGGCTGAAAACACGAACGCCAGCAGCAGGGACGCCCAGACTGTCAATACGGAACAGATAAGAAAACGCTTGAAAAGATTTATCCGGCAAAGTTTCATCAGCTTGAATCCGATCGAACCGATGAAGAAAAGCAGGAAAAAGGAAGGGATGCCAAACCAGCGGTTCATTATGACGTCCGACATGTATGCGCCCCGCAGGCCTGCCCAGTTCGAGACTTTCCCGCTCTTCAAGATAAGGTCGCCTGGTGCAAGATTGTCGACAATGTTCTGATCTGCCGCTCCGGTAAAGAAATACGAAACCATCGCAATCCCCGTATAAACCGAAAAAAAGCAAATCAGAAGCCCCATGACAAAATGAACCCGTTCACTTGTCGAATAATGCTTAATCGATTCGAAAAATTGATTTTTATGCTGTTCTTTTTTATTTTTACTGCGTTTCATTGCCATACAAAGACATACTATCGTATATAAACGGGGCAAAGATAAAAAATAATTGATAATTAACTGTTGACAATTAATAATTATTTTTCAACATTTCATTTACAGTCGCCGGAAAAAGCCTGCGAACGTCATTACAAAACACCCTTGGTGCTTGGCAATTCATATTTGTAGACATCGCGCCTGACAGCCATTTTTACGGCTCTGGCAAATGCTTTGAATATGCCTTCGGCTTTGTGGTGTTCGTTTTTGCCTTCCGCTTTTACATTAAGATTCATTTTGGCGGCGTCGCTCAACGATTTGAAAAAATGAAGGAACATTTCCGTCGGCATATCCCCGATTTTTTCGCGCCGGAACGTCGCATCCCAGACAAGCCACGGCCGTCCGCCGAAATCGAGCGCGACGCTGCACAGGCAGTCGTCCATGGGCAGGCAGTAGCCGTAACGTTCAATGCCGCGCTTGTCGCCCAGGGCTTTCAGCAGGGCTTCACCGAGCGCAATCGCCGTATCTTCTATCGTGTGATGTTCGTCCACCTGGAGGTCGCCGGCAACCTTTACCGTCAAATCCATTCCTCCGTGCCGGCCTATCTGCTCAAGCATGTGGTCAAGGAAGCCCACGCCGGTTGATATGCCGCATGCGCCGTTCCCGTCAAGATTCAGGCTGACGTATATGTCCGTTTCTTTTGTTTTGCGCTGTACGGCGGCCAGGCGTTCACCGGCAAAGAGGAAATCCTTGATTCTGTCCCACGAATCAAACGTATGGAATCTGTTCCCGTCCGTTTCACAGGCGCTTCCGCAGGCGCCGCGCGCTTCACCGGATGGAACGTCCGTCCCCGGCCCGGGCGTTGCCGCTATCCGAATGCCTTTACATCCGAGATTTTCGGCCAGTTCCATGTCCGTTTCCCGATCGCCGATGACATACGAATTTTCAAGGTCATAATCGCCCGTCACATACTTCCCGAACATCCCGGTTCCCGGCTTGCGGTTGGGCGAGTTGTCTTCCGGGAAAGAGGAATCGACCAGTATGCTGTCAAAATGCACGCTTTCGCCGGCAAATACTTCAAGCATTTTGTGCTGCACGCGGTCAAAATTCTCCTGCGGATACGAGGATGTACCCAACCCATCCTGATTCGTAACAATAACGAGTTCGAAATCAAGATTCCTGCAGATAAAATATAAACTGCGGATGACGCCCGGAAGAAACACAAGCTGTTCAAGCGTGTCAACCTGAAACGTTACGGGAGGTTCTTCGATAAGCGTACCGTCGCGATCAATGAATAATGCCCTTTTTTTCATCCGTTTGAACCTGCCGGCATTAAAAGGGCAGGTCGGAACTTTCATCCGACGGGGCTATTGACGGCGCTGACGGCGACAGGTTCGCGGCCGGTACAAATCCGTCGCCCGCGGGCGCATCTTCGTCCGGTTCCACTTTCCACGCCCGGATGTCATTGTACCAGCGGCCGTTATATTCGCGGCAGTCAATGTCAAAACTCACTTTCAGGGATTGTCCTTCCGTGATATTGTACTGGTCAATTTTGTCACCCCAAAGATTAAACATCATCTTGCGCGGATATTGTGTGTTCTGTTCGTATTCGATCACATAATCCTGTTTTTTCCACGTTCCGTTTTTTCCCTCTCCCGTCTGAACGGGTTGTACGGCAATAATTTTCCCTCTTGTTTCCATAAAATTATAATTGTTTCAATGTGTTTGTTAATATGTCGTTTTCTTCCGCAGTCCCAACCGTAATACGCAGGCATCCGAGACATAGCGATACATTGCTGCGGTTGCGCACTACGATACCCCTATCCGTCAATTTGCTGTAAATATCATTCGCATCAGGCGTTTTCACCAGCAGGAAATTGGCGTCCGACGGATAGATTTTTTCTATCAGGGGAATTGCAGCCAGTTTCGCGGCAAGTATTTCCCGCTGTTCGAGCAGCGTCTTCACCCATTTTTCCTTGCGTTCCTCATGATCCAGCTGTTCGCTCACAAATTGCTGTGTCAACAGGTTTATATTGTAGGGATATTTTACGTTATTCAGGTAACCGACAATCTGTTCGGACGCGAAAGCCATGCCGCACCTTACGGAAGCAAGCCCCCAGGCCTTGGAGAACGTTTGCAGGACAATCAGGCCGGGATATTCGTCCAGCGCTTTCAACCACGACGGCTGGGATGAAAAATCAATATAGGCTTCGTCCATGACAACGATTCCCCCGAAACCGTTCAGTATTTTCAACACTTCGCCGCGTTCCGCGAGATTGCCCGTGGGATTGTTCGGGGAACAGAGAAATATTATTTTTGTTTTTTCGTCGACAGCTTCCAGAATGCGCCCGGCGTCAAGCGAATAATCGTCATTCAGCAAAATCCTGCGGTATTCCACATCATTAATGTCGGCACACACGCCGTACATGTTGTAGGTAGGCTCCATCGCGACGATGTTGTCTATCCTCGGCTCACAAAAGATGCGTATGACAAGATCAATCGGTTCGTCGCTTCCCACCCCCAGCATAATCTGCGAGGGACGCACGTTTTTGATTCCGGCTATTTTTGCTTTCAGTTCCTCCTGCAGCGGGTCGGGATAGCGGTTGTAAGGCGCCACATTCAGCGGGTTTTCGTTTGCGTCAAGGAAAACGGAAGCCTCTCCCTTAAACTCGTAACGCGCACAGGAATAAGGTTTCAGGTTGCGTATGTTTGCTCTAACCAGTCTCGATATTTCAGTCATGACTTATAATAATTTGAGCACAAAGATAATACTAGTTGAGAAAATACAAAACAAGTCCGCTTATTTTTATTTGCTCCC
>JAIRYY010000117.1 GCA_031267485.1 Tannerella sp. | reverse complement strand
GTGGAACCGAGCTTGACCGGGCTGCCGTTGAGTATGGCATGGACGTTGATGCGGTAGATGTTGTCCGCGTTCCGGTGGAAACGGTCGAACGTCCATTCGTTGATAGACCACAGGCCGACTACTACGGCGACCATAACTCCTAAACTCAGGCTGCTGATGTTGAGCAGGCCGACTACTTTCTGTTTGTTGAAATTTCTAATAAACTGTTTCATGTCTGTTTGTTATTAAAGTTTCTGTCATTGCGGACAGAGCGCTGCGCATTGGTCGACCAAAGTCAATTTTCGTCAACCGAAGTCGACTGCCGCTGCGCTTTGCGCGTCATTGGTCGACCAAAGTCAATTTTCGTCAACCGAAGTCGACCGCCGCCGCGCTTTGCGCCACTAATCACTAATCACTATTTCACTAATCACTGAATTACACTAATCACTATTTTCACTCGTTTTTCAGCATTTTTACGGGGTTGGTTGTTACTGTTCGCCAGCTTTGCATGCTGATGAAGAACATGGAGAGCAGGAGGGCAAACAGGCCGGCTGCTGCGAATATCCACCAGCTTAGCGAGGTTTTGTAGGCGAAGTCCCGGAGGAAGCGGTCGGAGAAGTACCAGGCTACGGGGACGGCTATCACGAATGCGATGAGGATGAAACGGGTGAAGCCGCTGTTGAGCATCGACATGATTTCCATCACCGTGCCGCCGTGCACCTTGCGGACGGCTATCTCCTTTTCGCGCTGGCGGACGTAGTAGAGCGCCATCGAGAGGATGCCCATCATCAGGATGACGATGGTCAGGATGGTGAAGGCGAGGATGATCTTCATGTTCTTCCGGTCGGCCTCGTAGCGTCCCTGTATCATCTCGTCCGCGAACTTTGCCTCGAAATTCGTTTCGCCGGAATAGGCGGTGTAGGCGGCTTTCACGAGGTCGGCGGTGCGGAAGATATCCGCGCCCGGCGACATTTTGACGATGATACTCCACGGGTAGTAGCCGTATTCCGTCCAGACGCGAATCATGAGGTTGCCTACCGGTTCGCGCAGCGAGCGGAAGTGGAAGTCGCCGGCGATGCCCCCCACGGTGATTTCATAGCTGTCGCCTTTGAGGACAAATTCGTCCGCCGCCGAGTCGGATCGCAGGACGTCGTAGCCCCTGCGGTTGAGGACGGTCATCCGGTCGCCGCCGGTCGCCGCCCCGGTTGGCGTGAAGCTGATGCCGAAGAGGTCGAAAAAGGCGGTATCGACCTCGAAGACCTGGAAGCTGACCGGCTCGCCGTGCGCCTGGAACGAATTGTTGTTGCCTCCGTCGAGCGGCGTCCCGGCGGCAAAGGAGACGCGCTCCACGCCGGCGATGCCCGCCAGCAGGTCACGGAATCCCGGCAGCTGCGACCGTTCGAGCTTGTTGCTCATCACAAACAGGCGGTCCGTATCGTAACCCAGGTCGAAATGCTGCAGGTAGTCGTTCTGGCGGACGATGACGGCGCTGTATATGAGCAGCACGATTGCCACGACGTACTGGAAGGTGATAAGAATCTTCGAGTAGACGGTCCTCACGCGGTAACTGTACGTGCCTTTCACGACTTCGACGGGCTTGAAGCGCGACACGACCCAGGCGGGGAACAGCCCCGATACGATGCCGGTGAGAACGGTTCCGCCCAGGAGGGCGAGCGTGAAGCCGGGCGTGAACTGCGCCGCGAGATGCAGATCCGTATTCAGCACGTCGTTGAAGAACGGTTCGGCCAGGAAGGCCAGGAATATCCCCAGAAGGAGGGATGCGAAAGTCATGAGGGCGGATTCGAGGATGTACTGCACGAAGGCCGCATGACGCGAACTGCCGAGCAGCTTGCGGATGGCCGATTCGCGGCCGCGCTTCATGGCCTGCGACGTGGAGAGGTTGACGTAGTTCAGGATGGCCACGATCAGAATGAGGAAGACGATGCCCAGATAGGTCGAGATGAGGAAGCGGTCGTTCTTCCTGACGACTCCGAAAGAAGTGCCGATGTTGCCGAAATAGACGTCTTTCAGCGCGACAAATTCAAGCTTCCTGCTGAATCCCTCCTTATATATCCAGTAATTTTCCGTGAAATACTCCAGCAGCACGGGCGCCTTTGCCGACAGGTCGGCTCCGGGCACGGTGAGGAGGAAGAGGGGGAACGACGAGTTGGCCCAGTCCGTCATAATCTGGCTGTACCAGTACTGCTCAATCATCCGGTAGTTCAGCACCAGGTCGGCGCGCTGAAACATCGTGTTCTGCGGGAAATCATTCATGATACCGTTTACGGTGACGTCGATGCTGTCTATCCGGAGCGTTTTGCCCACGGCGTTTCCGTCGGGAAACATTTTGGCGGCATACGACCGCGATATGACGGCGGACTGCTTGACGGCCAGCGCCTGCGACGCATCGCCCTCCGTCAGCGGGAATGAGAATATCCGGAAGAAGGCGGAATCGGCAAAGAGGGCTTTCGAGAGTATCTTCTCGCCGTTGCCTGTTGCGATTTCGATGTCCCGCGTGACCACCCGGGTATAGCTTTCCACTTCGGGGCATTTGTCCCGGACGGCATCCGCCACGGGATTGGAGAAGGCCGACATGTAGGTATCGTTATTATGGTCGCGCACCATCATGCAGATGCGGTCCCGGTTGACGTGGAAGCCGTCGACCGACAGCTCCTGCCTGACGTAAACGCTCAGCAGGAACGCGAACATCAGCGAAACGGCGAAGCCCAGTATGGTTACGAGGCTGTAAAGCCTGTTTCGCGAAAGAAATTTTAAATAGCTCTTTAGATTGAACATAATTGTAATATTAAATTGAACATTGTTATTATATTAATGTATGAAAGACGCCGGGCGCCGGGCGACTCGCCGAACGGTACGGGAATACTCGCGCCGCTCATTCGGGAATACGAGCGCCTCTCGTTAGGGAATACTAACGACGCTCGTAAGGGAATACTAGCGACGCTCGTACGGGAATACTAACGACGCTCGTAAGGGAATCGTCGAGCCTCTCGTACGGGAAGGGTCGCGACGCTCGTACGGGAATCGTCGCGACGCTCGTACGGGAATGGTCGCGATGCTCGTACGGGAATGGTCGCACCGGCAGCATTAATCACTAATCACTGATTCACTAATCACTGATTTACGCCGTATTACCGGCTTGAGCGGTACGGGCTGCAAGTCTCGCACCAGCGGCATTATACTTTGCGCGGGGTAATTTTGTGCATTGTATTTTCTCCGTCATTGCGAACGAAGTGAAGCAATCCAGGCACAGGCGATGACCCGGATTGCTTCGGGCTGCGCCCTCGCTGGTGACGACGGGGAGGAAGAACGCCACGACGATGAAAGCAATGCACATAACCATGCCGCGTGAAGTATAAATTCATTTTTGAAAAAAGACAGCAAGCAATACCGGCGTGAGATTGAAAAAGCAAGGACAATATTAATAAAGGAGGAAATAATATGAAGTTCAATGAAGAAAAATTGTCGAAACTTCGCCGTGCCGATGAACATTTTGATGAATGTTACGGCAAGTCCGGCACACCGTCAAGAATAGACTTTGAAAACAAAGCTATTGCATGGTATTATGGCGAGATTCTGCGGAATAAACGTAAAGAATTAAAGATTACTCAAAGACAGCTTGCCGAGAAAATCGGCAAGAAAAGGGAATATATTGCCTTGCTGGAAAAAGGTGAAACGGATATGCAGCTATCCACTTTCTTCAATATTGTAACCGCTTTGGGCTTAAGGTTTGATTTATCAGCATCCGCATCCGCAGGCACGGAGTGGTAGTTCTCTGGGGACATGTACGTAAATTGCTGTGGCCGGGAGGAATGGGAGGCCACAGCAATTTGCGTTTTTTGCCGGATATGTCCGGAATAAGCCGGCGGTCAGAGGGTCATTTTGACAGTTCGCCGATTACGTCCAGGTTGGCTTTGCGCACTTCGGACTCGTTGATTTTGACTTTCCGGCGGTCATAGGTCATCAGGCCGTTCACTTCGCCCTCGACGTCTGTCGTCTGCGTGTAGACGGCGGCGGAGAAGCCGCGTTTCACCAGTCCCTGCAGTTCTTTTGCGTATTTCACGTATTCGGCGGTCACTTCGTTCTCGTTTTTGAACTGGACGTAGCCCCAGTTGCGTTTATCCCACCACAGGTGATTTTCCAGCGGGAGGCCGATGCCGCCATATTCGCCCAGCACGTTTACGCGTTCGGCGTCGAAGAGGAACATTTTCGGCCCCGGATAGTTGTGCAGGTCCAGGATGTCGCCGCATGGACGGTGATTGCCGCCGCTTGCCGGATTTACCAGGCGGGAGGGGTCGTAGGCCCTGGTGCGGGCGGCGGTCTTTTCCGTATCGAACTGTCCCCAGCCCTCGTTGAAAGGAACCCAGACGACCACGGACGGGTTCGATATGCAGAGATTCATGATTTCCTCCCATTCACGGTAGTAATTGTCGATGGATTCCTGCGTGCGTTCCCGGTCAGTCCCTCCGTTGTATTTGTGCGCTTCCCAGCGGTTGCCCAGGTCGCCGCTCGGCATGTCCTGCCAGACAAGGATGCCCTCGCGGTCACAATGATAATACCAGCGCGCCGGTTCGACCTTCACGTGCTTGCGAATCATGTTGAATCCCCATTCCTTTGTTTTCCGGATATCAAAGAGCAGCGCTTCGTCCGTCGGCGCCGTATACAGTCCGTCGGGCCACCATCCCTGGTCGAGCGGGCCGTACTGAAACAGGTCTTTGCCGTTCAGCTGCATGCGCATAAGCCCTCCGTCGTCGCGCCGGGTAGATATTTTGCGGAAAGCGGCGTACGATTTCACCTCGTCGACCGTTTTGCCGGAAGCGACGACGGCGATTTTCATGTCATACAGATAGGGATTTTGCGTGTCCCACAGCGTGGGATTCGAGACGGACAGGCGCAGTTCGTTGCCCGGCAATCCTTTCGCCGTGGCGACAACCCGGCCCCTGTCCGACAGTTCCACCTCGACGATGTCGTTCGCGCCGCATTGCGACGTCGAGACCGTGACGCCCAGCGAACCGCTGTCGACGCAGGGTATCGTTTTGACGGCCGTGACATGGCTGGCGGAAACGGGTTCCAGCCATACGGTCTGCCATATTCCCGTCACCGGCGTGTACCAGATGCTTTCGGGGTTGGTCACCTGTTTGCCGCGCGGCTGAAATCCCCGGTCTGTCGGGTCCCACACGCGGACGACGAGTTTGTGTTTCGATTTCCCGGCAAGAAACGGCGTGATGTCGAACGAGAACGGCGTGTAACCGCCCTTGTGCGAACCAATCATGACGTCGTTGACGAACACGTCCGCTTTCCAGTCGACGGCGCCGAAGTTAAGCGCCACGTTTTTCCCCTTCCACCCGGCGGGAACCGTAAATTCGCGTTTGTACCAGAGTTCGTTCCGGTCGCCCACCTCCTTCATCACGCCCGAAAGCGACGATTCGATGCAGAACGGAACGAGAATCTGTCCCTCGAAAACGGCCGGTTCCGCGGCTCCGAGCGGAGCGACGGCGTATTCCCAAAGTCCGTTCAGGCTGCTCCACCGGCTGCGTTCAATCAGCGGACGCGGATATTCCGGCAATACCTGCCCGGGGTCAACCTGTTCCGCCCACCGGGTCTTAATTCTGTCTCCCGCAGGTTTCCACTGCGCCTGCGCGGCAGACATCGCCGTGAACGCGCAGATTGCTAAAAACATTTTTTTCATAGTAACTGATAATTAAATTATGATATAACTGGCGCAAAATTAGCGTTTGCCGATGAGGAAATCATTCAATATTCATTCAAAATCTTTCGTGATTCGTGCAGCATGAGAAATCGGGAAGCGCATCAATATGCAGTTATTAGACTGAGCCCGGCATGGTTTTGTGCATTGCTGTTCATCGCAGTCTCCCGTCCCCGTCACCGGCGAGGAACGAAGCAATCCAGGCACAGGCGACAACCTGGATTGCTTTCTTCGTCGCTGGCGACGGGAGAAATACAATGCACAAAAATATCCCGCGTGAAGTATAATAACGAAAACGGGCTTTCGTCAAATGTGGCCGGTATTGGCAGTCCGGTATTTTTTGCCGCATTACGGATCGCATCGCAGATAGCTGGGATTTTACCGAATCGCCCCTGCAGGCGGTGAAACCTGCAGGGGCGACAGCAAAAAAGTAGAAAAGTAACAGGCGACCATAACATATCACCTTTTTGGTTATTCTCATTTATCCAAAGAATCAATCCAGCGGATTAAACGTTCCGCCTTCCCAGCCTTGCGTCTGTTCCAGTTTGGAGTTTTTCTCCAGATGTTCTTTCCTGATTGCGTAGAAATAATATTCCGGTTTGAAATTAATATCATACTGCCTGTCAAGTTCGTCCATTTCCTGACGGAAATACGTCGCATAATCGGTGTTGAGGTCGATGGTTTCTTTGATGCTTTCAAACTCGTCGCGCGGAATCAATAACGTTTCCAGCAGGCGGTGGCGGCGCTTTCCATTCATCTCGGATTCAAACAGTTTCCGACGGCGCAAGTCCCAGTGGCGTTTGTCTTCATACGCCAGTTCGATCTTGCGTTCCAGCATGACGGCTTTTACCAGATTCTCTTTCGACAGGTTTTCCTGCAAGCCGTAAAAACTGTTGTTTCCGGGGAGAATACCGGCGCGCGCCCTGATTTTTTTCAGGCACTCGTATGCCTCGCTTGCGTTTCCGGTTTCAGCGGCGCACTCGGCATAGCTCAGCAATACTTCGGCATAGCGGATTTCGATCCAGTCGGTGCTGCTCCGTTCCGCATAGTAGGCGGTATATTCGGGATTGACGGCTTTCCGGCAATGGAATCCGGTGTTGGACGGCTGGGCTGTTACCGCGCCGGCAAATGTCCATAGTTTTTTGTCGGGCAAGCCGCTCAGCGCCCAGCTGCAACTGTTGTAGGCTACCGTGGCGGCAAAGCGCGGGTCGCGGTTTTTCCAGAAATGAACGGGGTCGTAGCCCGAATTGGATGCATCAATGGCAACGCCCGTATTCATGGGGAACGCCGTTACCATTTCCCAGGTCGGCTGATTCCGGTTACTGTTGTTCATGCCGGGTTCGTACGGGCGGTTTCCCGCTTCCCAGTTGTGTGTTAAGGACGGGTCCTGATAGCGCGTAACAAGTATCACTTCCTCGTTCATTTCGTTAAACCACAGCGTTTCGAAATTTTCAAACAGCCCGTAGCCGTTTTTCTCCAGTTCTTCTGCAGCCTGCCTGTTGACAGCGTAGGCATCTTCCCAGCGTTTGGGGTCATTGTTCGGATTAAACTGCGGGCTTGCCCAGTAGAGCAGAATGCGTCCCTTCAAAGCCAGCGCAGCCGCTTTCGAGATTCTGCCGGCGTCCGCTCCCGACCATTTCCACGGAAACTCGGGCATGGCGATGGCGTCGTCCAGGTCTTTTACGATTAACCGGATACATTCCGACGTTTTCGTGCGGGTAACGTACAAATCTTCCGTCAAATCCTGTGCTTTGAGAATCATCGGGACGCCGCCGTACAGCCGTACCATCTGGAAATACCTCAAGGCACGCAACACCAGCGCCTGTGCGCTCAACGTTTGCTGTGTAGCCTTGTCAATACTTCCGCTGCCGATTTCCTCAAGGAAAATGTTGATCTTGCGAATTTCGGTATAATGCCAGTCTCCGACAGTTTGGTCGAGACCCATTTGTCCGTACATCGTTGCACCTCCGCCGCCTGCTTCATCCGAAGCATCGCCGGCTTGGGAATTCCATCGCGGCAGATTATCGCGGCACAATCTATCCAGATACGCTTTTGCATACAGCGGGTCGTTCCATACATCCTTCTCCGAAATAGCTCCGAGGTCTTTCTTGTCAAGAACGTCCGTACAACTCAGGCATAAGGCGAAACATATACCCGACAATAATAACTTTATTTTCATATTTGTTTTCATATTCACTTAAAAGCTAAGATTAATACCAAAAGAATAACTTTTCATAATCGGAAATATCCGGTCATTGTCGCCTTGAGAACCAAGTTCCGGATCAAATATCTTCACATGGTCTTCCAGCAGAAACAGGTTGGTTCCGGTAAAGAACACTTTCAGCCGGTCTATGCCGATTTTTGACGTCAGATTTTTCGGGAATGAATAGGACAGGTTCAGATTCTTCAACCGAAGGAATGAACTGTTTCTTCTCCAGAAAGTGGACGGGTCATAGGAATAATTATCATATACGCGGGGATATTCCGCATCCACGTTTTCGGGCGTCCAGTGGTCTGTCCATATATCGAAGTTCGACTGTTCGGGACGGGAGCTAACGTTACGTGCACGGCTGCCGATCATCAGGTCGCCGCCGGCCATCCCCTGAAAGAACAAATCCAGCGATAAGCCCTTCCAGTTTCCGCCAAGCGAAAATCCATAGTTTACGGGGGGAGTGGTATGGTTGATAATCCAATCCTGGTCTTCGGTGGTAATTTTGCCGTCCGGCTCGTCGGAATCGACGCCGCGAATATCCTTAAAAACCAGCTGTCCCAACTCGGGCTTGTGCCCCCAGAACGAATAGTCCGGCATTTCGGCCAGCAGTGCATCCAGATCAGCCTGCGTACGGAGGAGGCCGGTTGCAATGTAACCTCTCGAACGGTCGGAGTTATAGCCTACTTCCGAACGGTACTTCGGCAGGTTTTCCGCCTCCGCCTTTTCAATCACCTTATTTATGGCGTATCCGAGATTCCCCTTGACGTAATAGTTGAAAGCGTCTCCGATTTTATCCTTGAAACCCAGTTCCACTTCAAAGCCGCGCGAATCGACCACGCCGTAGTTTTCATTTGGCATGTCTGCGCCAAGGGTCGAAGGCACAATAGCTCCGCGACTGCCGAACACGTCGTACGTGTGCTTGTAAAAGTACTCCAGTCCAACCGTCAGTTTGTTCTGCACAAAACCGGCATCCAGACCGGCATTGTATGACAGCGATTTTTCCCAGGTAAGATACGGGTTGGCGATCGCGCTGGGCGAAATGCCTTTCGACAGGGAGCCATATATCGCTCCGTCCGAAAATCCGTAACGTTGCATCCACAGCCACTGGTTTGAACTTGATATGATGTCGTTTCCGAGCAAACCGACCGATCCTCTCAGCTTGAGGTTGCTGACCCACGATACGTTGTCCTTGAAAAAGCTTTCTTCCGATATGCGCCATGCGGCGGAACCCGACGGGAAGAAACCCCAGCGTTCAGCCGGCGCGAGCCGTACCGAACCGTCGTAGCGGAAAGAGGCTTCCATAAGGTATTTTTCGGAATATCCGTAGGAGAAGCGGCCTGCATACGACAGACGCCCATCTTCCGAGCCGCCGCCGTTCACCTGCGAATCCAGGGGGTCGCTGCTACCGGCAAACATCTGGTCAATGCTCGAAGACAGAAAAAGATTTCTTCGTCCGTCGAACCAGTCGACCGTTCCTTCCGACTGCTCATACACAAGCACGGCGCTTACGTCATGCTTGCCGAATGTTTTGCTGTAATTGATAAAGAAGTTAAGCTGATAATTGTTGTCCAGATCATACCGTTCCAGCAGGTAGTCGCCGTCGTTTCTCGTCTTTATGCTTTCTATTTCGTCCGTCAGAAGGTGATTGTTCGATCCTGTCCACTTGAAAATATACATGTCGTACGGACGGCTGAATTCCTTTGTAAATTTGTGACGTCCATAACTGTTGTACTGTGCTTTCAGACTCAAACCGTCGACAAACGGCACCTTGTATTCCAGCGAAACGGTCGCATCGAAATTCGAATATTTGCGGTTGTTGTATCCCGCGCGGGGCGAAATCATTTCGGGCGCGTTCACTTCCACATAGTTGCCTACGGGCAACCCATTGATATGCGACGGCACCAGGGGCGGCGAATATTGCAGGAAGCAGCCGAACATGTCGTACAGGTTATCGTTGCCGCCGTCGTTTTTCCACTGAGGCTTGCGGTCGTCGCGCATGTCCGCGTTCAGGTTCAGCGAAGCGGTCAGATTCTTTGTGATGCTCGCATCAATATTGCCGCGCAGGTTATACCGGTTAAACTTCAT
>JAIRYY010000101.1 GCA_031267485.1 Tannerella sp. | reverse complement strand
TAATAGATATGAAGTTCATCCGGGAAGCATGGATTCCACGGCGCTGCGTTGTCGTAGGCAAGACAGCAGTACGTATGGGCGTTTAATGTATCTTTCATCCGGTACATGTCGGGAGTGGCATCTTCATAAATATAGTTTTGCTCATCAACAACCAGCGGACGGGAGTCGTTGTCGAAAAACAACGAATAACACAATATGATGGCAAAAAAAGTAAATATCAACTGTTTCATGTCTGCAATAAATTTATATTAAACCCTAAAACTATTAAAAACAATCACACTTTTGATTTTATTTTCGCGTTCGTTTCATATAGTCGCTTAGTTTAATGATGCCGTTTTGTTATCAAACGTTGCATGATATGGAATTATTGCATGGAATTTAAAAAAAATTACAGGATAATTTCATACGGCGGCGTCTTCCTTCAGTTTTAGCAGCGCCACATTTTCCACATGGTGCGTATGCGGGAACATATCCACCGGCTGCACCCTGCATACGCGGTATTTCGCGCTCAGCCGGTTCAGGTCTCTCGCCTGCGTGGCCGGGTTGCAGCTGACGTAAACGATACGGGCGGGCGCCGCCGCCAGAATTGTTTCGGTCGCATCGTCGTGCATGCCGGCGCGGGGAGGGTCGGTGATGATGACGTCGGGCTGTCCGTGCAGGGCAATGAATCCGGGCGTAAGCAGGTCTTTCATGTCGCCGGCGAAGAACTCCGCGTTATCCAGTCCGTTCAGCCGGGCATTCAGCCGGGCGTCCTCGATAGCTTCGGGCACATATTCGATGCCCACAACTTTTTTCGCGTCACGGGCGATGAAATTGGCTATCGTTCCCGTCCCCGTATATAAGTCGTATACCGTCTCGCCGCCCGTCAGGCCGGCAAAGGCGCGCACGATGGAATACAGGCGGTACGCCTGGCGGCTGTTCGTCTGGTAGAACGATTTGGGCCCGACCCTGAACCGCAGGTCTTCCATCTCCTCGACGAGGTGGTCCTTGCCGCTGAAAGTCAGCACATCCCTGTCGGCTATCGTATCGTTGCATTTGTTGTTGATGACGTACATAAGCGATGTGATTTCGGGAAAACGGTCTTTCACGGCCTGGAGCAGACCGTCTCTTTTCTCCCTGTCGTCTTCGAAAAAGACGGCGATAACCATCACTTCCCCGCTGGAAGACGTCCGTATGATGAGCGTGCGGATAAAGCCCACCTGAACGCGCAGGTCGAAAAACGGGTACTTGCCGGCAATGCAGAACTCTTTTACAAACAGGCGTATCCTGTTGGATATATCGTCCTGCAACCAGCATTTGCGAATGTCGAGCACCTTGTCGAACATGCCCGGTATGTGAAAACCGGCGCCGTCCATCGTCCGGTCGCAAGCCGTGCCGTCCGACATCTCATCCCGCGTCAGCCATCGCCTGTTCGAGAACGTAAACTCCAGCTTGTTGCGGTAGAACGCCGTCTGTTCGGAGCCGCAAATCGGACAAAGCTCTTCTATTTCGACCTTTCCGATGCGCGTGAGGCTGTCGACGACCTGTTTCTGTTTATACTCAAGCTGCGCCCGGTAAGGCAAATGCTGCCACTTGCAGCCGCCGCATACCGTGAAATGCTCGCAAAACGGTTCCGTCCGCTCCTCCGAATAGCAGTGAAACCTGACGGCGCGTCCCTCCGCATAGCCGCTCCTTTTCCGCGTAAGCTGTATGTCCACGACATCGCCGGGAGCCGCCCACGGCACGAAAATAACCAGGTCATTTACTCTGGCCAAAGCTTTGCCCTCGGCTGCCACATCCGTGATTTCCACGTTTTCCAGCACCGGTAAATCCTTTTTTTTATGCCCCAAAATCTTTTCTTTTTACAATAATGAATGCTTGAAATTCGTCATTGCGCCGGACGGCCCTGCTATCCCCTGCGGGAAATGAAACCGTCCGGCGCGTCCGACTTACTGCGGCCGTCCGCCGCCCTGGCCTCGCTGTCCCCGAAGCCGTTCGCTGTTGTCCACGTACTTTTTGTACTGTTCTTCCGTCAGGATAGCTTTGTACTGTTTGAGCCGTTCCGCACTCAACTCCTCCATTTTGGCGCGCCGGTCCTCGCGACTGCTCTGGCCATTCCGGAAAGCGTCAATCATCTTTTTGGACAAATCCAGGTTGACGGTTTCGATTTTCGCTTTCTGGTCGTCGGTCAGTTTCACAAGCGAATCCAGCTGAACCGTCTGGATTTTTGCACGTTCTTCAGGCGTGCCGATATTGCGGCCCCCCGGTTGCTGTGCCGTTGCCATGGCAATTGTTGCCATTAGGACTACGGCGATTACAAGAATTTTTTTCATAGAAATTACGATTAATAGTGAATTGAAAATTATAAATATTCCGAGAGGTCAGCGGATAAAATTTGTCCGCTGCCGCACGGTTTCTTTTTCGGGATAGGGAACGGTAGTCTTGGCGACGTCTATGCATTTCAGCAGCCAGGCCATGTTGCGCCCCAGCGTCCGCATCACCTGCAGGCCTTCCAGGTCCTGCCGGACTTCTTCGGGCGTGTTGCCGTGGACTCCATTCCAGTATTGCGACGAAACGACGGGCATGTCCGAGATCGTGAAGTACTTGTTCAGGGCATCGAACGCGGAGGCGGCTCCTCCACGGCGGCAACTGACGATTGCAGCGGCCGGCTTGTAGGCAAACGCGCCGCCGCCCGCATAAAACACACGGTCTAAAAGCGCAAGCAGCGCGCCGTTGGGCGATGCGTAATAAACCGGCGAGCCGACAATGACGCCATCCGCTTTTTGTATCAGGCCAATACATTCATTGACCGAATCGTCCGAATGGCAGCAGCGCCCGGTCTTGCTGCATTGCCGGCAGGCAACGCAACCCCTGACAGCCTTTGTCCCGATTTGAAAAATACGGGTTGCAATGTTCTGTTTTTCCAGCTCGCCGGCAATCTCGGACAGAGCGGTAAAAGTGCATCCGCTCTTGCGCGGGCTTCCGTTAATCAGCAATACTTCCATTTTTCAGCTTTATTAGTGTGACAAAATTAAGAAAAAAACGAACAATAGCAAAAAAAGTATTTTATAGTGATTTTTTTATGTAAGTTTGCACAGCGAAAAATTTAAATTTTAATAGTTAAATATCATGAGAAAAATTTTTATCGGGCTGTTCATGCTTTCAGCCTTTTGTATGGCGGGATTCTCCCGGGAGAAAGGAAAGGATGTGTTCAAAAAGAAGCATATCCGTGAAACAATGGTTAAGGCGGCCAAATGGCAGCTGAAAAATCCCAAACACGACCCGCGTGACTGGACGAACGGGGCTTTCTATGCCGGGGTCTTTGCGGCGTGGGAGACGACCGGGTCGAAAGACATCTACCGGGCGATGATTGACAAAGGCGACGAATATGGCTGGACGCCGTACCAGCGCTGGTATCATGCGGACGACATTGCTATCTGCCAGACTTACATCGACCTGTATCGGCGGGAGAAACGGCGGGAGATGATACAGCCGACGGTCGACACGCTGGCGCTGCTTCTGGCGCATCCCTATCCGACGAAAGGGATCGAGGTCATCAAATGGTGGTGGTGCGACGCGCTTTTCATGGGGCCTCCCACGCTGGTGAAGATGGGCATGGCGACCGGAGACAAGACGTATCTGGAGAAAAACGACGAGTATTTCCAGGAGTGTTACGACCTTTTGTACAACAGGGAAGAACGATTGTTTGCACGCGATTTGAATTATGTGATTAAGAATGACGGGAAAGACCGGCTTGAATCCAACGGGGCGCGTATTTTCTGGTCGCGCGGCAACGGCTGGGTGATGGGCGGTCTGGTTCGCATCCTGAAGGAACTCCCGAAAGATTACCACAAACGCCCGTTCTACGAGACCGTTTTCCGGGAGATGGCCGCGAAAATAGCTTCGCTGCAGCAGCCGGACGGATTGTGGCGTGCGAGCCTGCTTGACCCGGAGGCTTATCCGGGCGGCGAGGTCAGCGGTTCCGGATTCTTCTGCTACGCGCTGGCGTGGGGCGTCAACAACGGGCTGCTTGACCGGGCGACGTATCTTCCGGTTGTCGAGAAATGCTGGACGGCATTGAACGGATGCGTGAACGAAGACGGACGCGTGGGCTGGGTGCAGCCGATAGGCGCCGACCCGCGCCGCAATTTCAGCGAAGACAGCTGGGAGGTGTACGGAACAGGCGCGTTCCTGCTCGCCGGAAGCGAAGTCATTAAGCTGATACGGCATTAAATAAATTACTGCCACTGCAGAGACTGTCCCGCCGGGACAGTCTCTGCAGTGGCTCAAAAAAAGAAACGGCCGGGTTTTCATTTAAATGAATATCCTTTATTTCACCTAAAATGCTTATCTTTGCAAAATAAAACAAATTACAGTCATGAACTTATTAAATTTCGTATCCCAATATCCGGACGAGTTAAGTTGTAAAGCC
>JAIRYY010000001.1 GCA_031267485.1 Tannerella sp. | reverse complement strand
AGCGCGTTTATTCCGGCGAGTAGGACAGCTGGTCGAGTATCAGCGGGATTTCGGCGGGGTCGATGCCGGCGGCGGCAAGTTCGGGGATGTCGCGGGTGAAGGCGGCGCGGAATTTTTCGTGGCCGCCTTCCGTCGCCGCTGCGGATTTCCGGTACAGGGCGAGCGCTCCCCTGATGTTTTGCAAAACCCATTCCGTGTGGCCGGCATTCATGTAGTCCGGCGAATCGGGCCGGCATGACAGTATTTTACCGTAGTAGTTGCGCGCCTGGTCGTATTTTCCCGTGAGGAACGAGCACCAGGCGATGGGGCGCCAGGCTTTGTTGCTGCCGGCGTCGAGGTAATCGGCCTTAAAGTAATATTTCAGGGCTTCGGGATAGTTCTTCATGTCCAGGTAGCACGACCCGATGCTCAGCAGGACGGAGAGATTTTCGGGGTCGAGTTTTTCGTACCGGAGGTAATAATCGACGGCTTTGGCGGGCTGTCTGGCTGCACGGTAGCACTGTGCGGCGCGGCGCAGCAGCCATTTGCTTGCCGGGTTGATGATTTCGGCTTTGGCGTAATCCGCTATCGCGCCGCCGTAGTCGCCGCTCATCTGCCGGCAGTAGCCGGTCTTCTGGTACAGCGTCTCGTCGTCGCCGCCGGACGATTCCGACAGGCGTCCGTAAACGGTCAGCGCATCGTCGAAATAATTTTTGCGCAGGTAATTATCCGCGATGTCCGTCAGGTCGTTCCTGTCCGCGAAGCAAGCCTGCAGGACAGGCAGGTTGTGGAAGTCGAGACGCTGCTCGAAGATGTCGTTAAATTCGCCGCGGCGCGGGTAGAGTTTGTAGAAGCGGTACAGGTCCTGGACGTACTGCCCGACGATGCGTTCGAAGGCGTCATCTCCCGTCTGAATTTCCGCCTTGCGCTGCCGGTTGATCTCGTTCAGCTGTTCCTCAAGCCGGCCTGTCATCAACCGGCGTCCTGCGTCCGGCATCTGCCGGAGGCTGAAATAAAAGGAATACAGGTCGGAATTGCACATGAATCCCGCGCCGGTCATGAGCTCAAGCGACTTCATGACGGCATCCTTTTCCGGCGCCGTGACGACGCTCCGGCTGAAAGGGAGGAACCAGTTGCCTGTCTCGTTGAAGAACGGGAAATTTTTGAGGTGTATGAAAGTCGAGTGCATAATGTCCGCGCCCTCTTCCTGCAGCCGGTTCAGTTCTTCCAGTTTCTTCCCCAGTTTGCCGCCGGACAGCTTTTCCATCCATTCGGGATTCATCCCCTCCTCGAAATTTTCCGGCGACACATCCCCCGGCGGCGTGTGCGGGTGCAGTTTCATCATTTCGGGGATTAACTCGTCCCGGATTCTGTTTGAGATTTTTTCCGTTTCGCGCGAGAGGATAAAGCGCAGGATAATCATGTGGATGATTTTTCTAAATTCGGGCCGTTCCGCCAGCGCATCCAGGCAATGCCCGATTTCCGGCAGGCAGTCGATGCGTCGCCGGTACAGATAGAGCGTAATGAGGATGCCGGTGTATGCGCGTATTTTCACTTCCCGGTCATCGCTTCCGGCGGCAATCCCGAGGAGGAGGAATTTCCTTTTGTCGAACTGCGCCTGCAGTCCGAGAATAAGCGCCGAGACAATCTGACAGTTCACTATGGTCATGTGTCCCGCGCCCGCCGCGTTTCCGGGCAGCGGCGCATTTTCCCCGCCGATCGCCGCGCGCAGGCTCGCTGCTTCCTCTTCCGCGAGATAGCCGGAAGTCCATATCCGTTTAAAAAGCAGGGCGGTTGATTTTTCGGCAAACACCCTGTCGTCTATTTCGTACGATGAGAGGATGACTTCGATGAGTTCCGCCATGTTTTCCGGATGCGCGTCGAACGTGCGCCTCGCGGCATAATACAGTTCGGGGGATTCCCTGATGAGGGCGTTCTGCATGATACGGTCGGCCAGTTCGTAGGCGGAGGCCGTAAGCTCGTTGTAAATCTTCGTCTGCATGGGGTCAGTCGAACCCTCGGCGTAATAAAACAGCAGCCGCCGGTAGGTATCCTCGAGCGCGTCCGCCTCCTCCTGAAACGGGTACGCGCCCGGGGCGGCCATTAAGGTGCGTAAAAAGTCGAATGTGCGCTTCAATGCTCTTTCATCAAGCGATTTCAGGGTCTGTCCGTAGACGGTCCGTATTTGCTGTACTGTCATTTCCGTTTTTTATTTAAAAGTAAAAGCCGCGCCAAAAATAGTGTTTTTATGCCATTAATTAGTAACTTTGCGCCTCAAAATTTAGAATTATTTTAAATGAATCACATTCGGAACTTTTGTATTATCGCTCATATTGACCACGGAAAGAGCACCCTGGCCGACCGTCTGCTGGAGTACACGAAGACGATAGACGCCAAAAACATGCAGGAGCAGGTGCTCGACGATATGGAACTCGAACGCGAACGGGGCATCACGATAAAAAGTCACGCGATACAGATGGAGTATGAATACCGGGGCGAAAAATACATACTGAATCTTATCGACACTCCGGGACACGTCGATTTCTCCTACGAGGTGTCGCGTTCCATCGCCGCGTGCGAGGGCGCGCTGCTCATTGTCGACGCCGCGCAGGGCATCCAGGCGCAGACAATCTCCAACCTGTACATGGCGCTGGAGAACGACCTGGAAATCATTCCCGTCATCAACAAGATAGACCTCCCCAGCGCAATGCCCGAAGAGGTGGAAGACCAGATTGTCGAGCTGCTCGGCTCCCGTCGCGATTCGATTCTGCGCGCCAGCGGCAAGACGGGCGAGGGCGTGTACGGGATTCTGAATGCGATCGTAGACCGCACGCCCCCGCCCGTAGGCAATCCGGAGGCTCCCCTGCAATGCCTGATTTTCGATTCCGTCTTCAATCCCTTTCGCGGGATAATCGCCTATTTCAAGGTCGTTAACGGCGTGATTCGCAAGGGCGACCCGGTGAAGTTCATCGCTACCGGGAAGGAGTACGACGCGGACGAGGTCGGCGTGCTGAAACTCTTGCCCAGTCCCCGCGGCGAAGTGCGTACAGGCGATGTGGGCTACATCATTTCGGGAATAAAAACGTCGAAGGAAGTCAGGGTGGGGGACACGATTACCCACGTCCGGCGTCCGGCGACGGCAGGCATAGCCGGCTTCGAGGAAGTCAAGCCGATGGTGTTTGCCGGCGTCTATCCGATTGAGCCGGAGGAATTTGAGAACCTGCGCGCCTCGCTCGAGAAACTGCAGCTGAACGACGCCTCGCTGACCTTCCAGCCGGAGAGTTCCGTCGCCCTGGGCTTCGGTTTCCGCTGCGGCTTTCTGGGCCTGCTGCACATGGAAATCGTTCAGGAACGCCTGGACCGGGAGTTTAATATGGATGTGATCACGACCGTACCCAACGTCTCCTACAAAGTGTACGACCGCAAAGGCAACTGCACGGAGGTGCACAATCCCGGCGGCCTGCCCGACCCGACGCTTATCGAACGCATCGACGAGCCCTACATCCGCGCCTCCGTGATTACGCGGACGACGTACATCGGCCCCATCATGACCCTCTGTCTCGGTAAGCGCGGCATACTGGTGAAACAGGAATATATCGCCGGCGACCGCATCGAGATTATCTACGATATGCCGCTGGGCGAGATTGTCATTGATTTCTACGACAAACTGAAAAGCATGTCGAAAGGCTATGCGTCGTTTGACTATCATCTTCACGGCTACCGTCCGGGCAAGCTGGTGAAACTCGACGTCCTGCTGAACGGCGAGCCGGTCGACGCGCTCTCCACCCTGACGCATTTCGACAACAGCGTCACGTTCGGCCGCCGGATGTGCGAGAAACTGAAGGAACTCATCCCCCGCCAGCAGTTCGACGTGGCCATCCAGGCCGCCATCGGCTCGAAAATCATAGCCCGCGAGACCATAAAAGCCGTCCGCAAGGACGTCACGGCCAAATGCTATGGCGGCGACGTCTCCCGCAAACGGAAACTGCTCGAAAAACAGAAGGAGGGCAAGAAACGCATGAAACAAATCGGCACGGTCGAAGTCCCCCAGAAAGCCTTCCTCGCCGTACTGAAACTGGATTAGGCGCCCGCCGCGTGATGACTTACAGGATTATTTCTTTAAACGAATGATAACCGGCCGATTTGCGGGCTGATGATTGAAATCAAGTACCGAACCGTTGATGAACGTGGCGGTATGGGTGGAGAACTTGCCGTAAGCCTCATGGATATGTCCGAAAAGATGATAACGGGGACGGATGCGCCGGACTGTCTGTAATAAATCCTCGCAGCCGGCATGTACTCCGCCGGCCGTCAAGTCAAGTATGCCCGCAGGCGGGCCGTGCGTTATCAATACGTCGGTATCGTCGGGTATAAGCGCCCAATGCCGCATGATGTCCTGGCCACGGATACGGTTGAACGCCCAGTTGTGGTAAAACGGACTTATTGGCGAACCCCAAAATTTCAACCCCTCGATTTCGATGCCCGAATCGCAGAGATAATAAGCGTTTCCATGCAATAGCCGTTGAATGGTGGAGGCAGAAGTGCGTTCGAGATGAAAATCATGATTGCCGGCGATGAAAATCCTGTACCTGCAGTCAAGCGAGCAGAACCAGTCGATGAAATCCATTACATCTCCTTCGGCTCCCCGTCCCGAAACGTCGCCGCCGTGAATGATCATATCGGCGCGGGGGAGGCTTGCCAGCCTTCGATGCTGCGCATGAGTGTCTGAAAGAAAGAGTATGTTCAAACCGTTTGCGAATTTCCTGTACCGTTGATTTTTGCGCTTTCATTTATACGGAACATACCCGCCCCCGCCGGCGCGCGCTTGCAGCCCGTGCCGATATTTGATTGTGTATTTTGTATTTCTTTACTCATATCGCTGGTTGTTTATGGTAAGCCCGCGCCGTCGGGGACTTTACTATTACAAATCATTAAAATCAATTTTTCAAACATCCGATCGGGACAATCCGGACGCCGTCTTTTCTACAATAAGCAAATTGACCTCCGGTCAGAACGAGCAGGAAGGAAGGTTCGCGCATTTTGTCGGCGTCAATCTTTTCTTTCAATTTCAACAGATTTGCCGCCGC
>JAIRYY010000324.1 GCA_031267485.1 Tannerella sp. | reverse complement strand
GAGAAGTCCCCGGCGCCGGAAAACCTTACGGATACCATTCCGAAACGATGGATGGCGCACTGTTCACGGCCGTCAATCCCTCGCATGAATTTCAGGAAATCGACCTGACCGGACCGTCTGCCGGACGCATCCTTTTCCATGACGAAGGCTTTAAGCCGGTGATTAAAGACGGTAAATTAGTCATCGGGCCGGAACAGCTGGTTGTCGTCGGTTTCGGGAAGTACAATTCTTCCGCATACGACTGGGGGACGGAAAAGGATGTGATCATTCCGCAAAAAATGGAATTGCTGACGAACCGCTTTCAGCCCGTAGATGCTCATTCGGCCCAATTGCAGGTGCAGCCGCAGGAGAAGCGAAACATTCAAATCTTTTTTTCACAATGCCGGCAGGACGGTACGCCTTTCCGCTCCAGCGGCGGCGCACCCCCCAACGGAACGCCCATGAATCAATTTCTCCGTATCTCGGCCAGTCAGGGCGGAAAAGAAATTCCCATAAGAATCGAGTACGACAAGATGAGGTGGAGCGGCATCTCGTGGGCTGCGGGAGAAATTGAACTGCAGGATATGGACTTCCGTCAGCCGGTAGACATCACCTGCCGTTCAAAAGAGGGGGAATCTCAATATTTCATGATAGAAGTATACAGCGTTTTGAAATAAGCCGCCAGTAGTCCGTGATTCCGAATCAAAATATTTACAACCGAAATATTGAATGTTAAATACAAATTTGAATGACGCATGAATGATATAACGAAATTGAGAAATGGGGTCATAAAAAGACATCTCTTTATCCTGTTCTTTGGCGTAGTGGTACCGGAAAGCGAGCGCCAAGTACACGCTGGCGAACGAGGGTATCCCCTTTCCCGCACTGGATTTCTTCCATATCCCTTTCCCTGAATACAATGCTCCCTACACCGACCCGAACATAAAAATCATCGGTCACAAGCGGGAGAAGAAATCCCATTCCGCCATCGTCAACCCCGGCATGTTCGTCGCCATGCTGGAGAGCGGCGATGTGATGGGCGCTTTTATCGGGCATGACCATGTCAACGACTACCTCTTCAGCTACCACGGGATTGCTCTAGCCTACGGTCGTTTCTCAGGGAGTAACACCACCTACAACCACCGTATCGGCAACGGCGTGCGAGTTATCGATATCTATTACTGGTGCGTTGTTACTCCTCACGCAACCTCGCGTATTGGAAGGACGAGGGGATTGTCCTGCCGGTGGTGAAGGACGAACGCGAATCGTCCGTGCTTGAGGAGGCGTGTGTCATCGAGCGGCCGAAGGTGGTCTATAACGAGCGGACGCGGAAATACGCCATCCGGATTCAGAGTTCCCGCAACAGTATGAACAACCGTCGCCGTGAGGGAAACTTTGCGGAGAACTTTGAGCAGCTGTGCCTCATCAGGATACGGTGAGCGATGTGCTGCGGGAAGTAGACGGCGAAGCGCTGGAAGAGGTCAAAATGCAACCGGTCGGCGACTTTTTCAGACAGAAGTTTTTACGTCTTTATCGTCTGCCTGACAAATACTGCCCGATAGCCGTTGACGCGACCGGCGTGATGTCGTTCGACCGTCCGCTCTGTGAGCGCTGCTTAGTCAGGGAAACTAAAAACACGACCAAATGGTATCACTGTGTGCTGGAAGCGTACGTCACAAACCTCAGCCTGAACGCCGGCAACTTACCCGCCGCAGCCACCGGCGGAAGACTGAGGTGGAATCCCACCTGCCGGCTTTCCGCAAAGCATTATTCTTTGAAACGGAAGCAATAGCCGGCAGGTTTGTGGGATATAACTTGCCCGGCGATGGGTTGGATTGGTTGGCGAAAACGAAAATACCATGTTTGTGGTATTTCGTGGATGCCGAAATTCTTATATCTTTGCACCGTCTTTTGATTATTCATCAGTTGAAAAAGGTAATTAATAACAATATAAAAACAATAATTATGAGCGAATTAAAATTTGAAACGTTGCAGGTTCATGCCGGTCAGGAAGTAGACAAAACCACTCACGCACGCGCATTGCCTATATATCAGACTTCTTCTTATGTTTTTGAAGATGCGAAAGACGGCGCCGATCTTTTCGGGCTGCGGAAATTCGGGAACATCTATACCCGCCTGCAGAACCCGACAACGGACGTTTTCGAGAAACGCATCGCCGCACTCGAAGGCGGTGTGACGGGGCTCGCAACATCTTCCGGTCAGTCCGCCCAATTCATCGCATTGAATAATATTGTGCAGGCCGGCGATAACTTCGTTACTACTTCGCACCTGTATGGCGGAACATATAACCAGTTTAAATCCCAGTTCAAACGGTTGAGCGTCGAAGTCAGGTTTACGCCGAATGACGACCCGTCCGAATTTGAAAAACGGATTGACGGTAACACCAAAGCCCTCTATCTGGAAACAATCGGCAATCCGGAATTGAATATTCCCGATTTCGATGCAATAGCCGACGTGGCCGGTAAATATGACATACCGCTGATTGTTGACAATACGTTCGGGGCAGGCGGTTATCTGTTCCGTCCGATAGAACACGGCGCGGCAGTCGTTGTCGAATCGGCCACCAAGTGGATTGGAGGTCACGGCACATCCCTGGGCGGAATCATAGTCGACAGCGGCAAGTTCAACTGGGGTAACGGCAAGTTCCCGGCATTTACCGAACCGTCGGACAGCTATCACGGACTCGTGTTCTGGGATGTTTTCGGAGCCGGCGGCCCGTTCGGCAACATCGCGTTCAACACCCGCGCCCGTGTGGAGGGGCTTCGCGACTGGGGCAATACAATCAGCCCGTTCAATTCATTCCTGTTTGTACAGGGGATTGAAACGCTTTCACTTCGCGTCGAGAGGCACGTGCAGAACACGCAGGCGCTTGCCGAATGGCTCGAACAGCATCCGAAAGTGGAATATGTCAATTATCCGGGGCTGAAAAGCAGCAAATACTATGACCTGGCAAAAAAATATTTGCCGAAAGGCCCCGGCGCCGTCCTGACGTTCAAGATAAAAGGCGATGCCGACAATGCCGACAAACTGATTGACAGCGTGAAGCTCCTCAGTCATCTGGCGAATGTGGGCGATGCCAAATCCCTTATTATTCACCCGTCGGCTACGACGCACGAGCAGCTCTCGCCCGAAGAACAGCGGGCAACCGGCGTTCTTCCCGGACTGTTGCGCATATCGGTCGGCATCGAACATATTGAGGATATCAAGGCGGATTTGGAACTTGCATTCGAAAAATTGGGATAACGTATGATTGAGGCGCTTCCGGTATACCATAACATCCATAACCTTGCTGCTGTAATCAGTAAAGACAATACTGCCTTATACGGCAGGAAAGCGACAGGCTCGGAAATCCGGGTGAACAATCTCAATGTGAGCATCGGGAACAACCGTATTCTGAAAAATGTCAGCATGGAAATTCCCAATAACAAAATCACGTGTATCATCGGGCCGTCGGGATGCGGGAAATCAACGCTGTTGAAGACGATTAACCGTCTGATTGATGATGATGAAAACGTCAGGGTGGATGGAGAAATCATTATTGACGGTGAAAATATTTACGGGAAAAAAGTGGAGGTAACTCATATACGTAAGAAAATGGGATTGCTGTCACAGCGCCCGACCCCGTTGCCGATGTCTATTTTTGACAATATCACTTTCGGATGTAAAATTCACGGCATCCGTAACAGGAAACAGTTGAAACAGATTGTGGAGGAAAACCTGCAGGATGCAGGCTTATGGGATGAAGTGAAAGACCGGCTTCATTCTCCCGCCTCCAGCCTGTCTATCGGTCAGCAACAACGGTTGTGCCTGGCGCGGGGACTGGCGATAAAACCGCAATTTATTCTGGGGGATGAATCGACGTCGGCATTAGACCCGATATCGAGCCGGCATATTGAGGATTTATTCGTCAAGCTCAAGGATAAATACGGCGTTATCCTCGTTACGCATACTTTGCGTCAGGCTCTGCGCATAGCCGACCATGTGATATTCATCTATCTGGGAGAGGTCATCGAAAGCGCTCCGGCAAAGGAATTGTTCAACAATCCCCGGCACGACCTGACAAAACAGTATTTATCGGGCGTATTCAGCTGAATTTTAATATATGCATTATAAATTACCAGAAACATTAGGCGACGATATTGTCCGGTTTGCATCGCTGGCGGATGATTACACACAAAAACGGATTGCAACGGTTCAGTTCAAGGCGTTCCGCGTTCCGATGGGAATATACGAGCAGCGGCAGGACGAGGTTTACATGTCGCGCATACGCACTACCGGCGGCGTTATCACTCCGGAGCAGTTTTCCGAAGTGATTGAGATTGCCGGAAGATATAACTCCGGCCTGCTGCACATCACAACCCGGCAGGAGATTCAGATACAGAATCTTACGCTCGGCAATGTCGCGCCGGTAATGCGTGATTTGCAGAAAACAGGCCTTGGCACGAAAGGGGGCGGAGGGAATACCGTCCGTAACATTCTGGTGTCGGAATTTAGCGGCATATCGGCAGACGAACAGTTCGACACGACGCCGTACGCGATGGAACTTACGACCAGACTGATTGCAGAGCCGGATTCTTATCTGTTGCCGAGGAAAATGAAAATCGCTTTCTCGTCCGATGACAGAGAGCTTGGATATGCGGCCATCAACGACATTGGTTTTGTGGCCAAAACGCAGGACGGAGAAAAAGGATTCCGGGTATATGTCGGAGGCGGAGGCGGAACGAAGCCTGCCGTCGGCTGGTTACTGTTCGATTTTATTCCCGCTTCGGAACTTTATGCCGTTGCCGGCGCCCTTAAAAAGTTTTTTTCGGAACATGGAAACCGGAAAAACAAAAATAAAGCCCGCCTGCGTTTTATTTTCTATAAATTGGGAGAGGACGGGACGCTCCGCCTGATAAGGGAATATTATCGGGAGGCGAAGGAGACGGCGCCGGCGTTTCATCCCGGGGAAACGGAAAATGAACGTCCCGGATATTCCTTCAAACCGGCGGAGACGGCGCCGGCCGGGAGTGAAGCGTATCAGTTGTGGAAAAAACAGTATGTGACGCGGCAGAGGCAGGAGGGTTACAGCAGTATTCTTGTGCCGGTTTTGCTGGGGAACATACCGCTGGATGACGGGATACGGATAGATGGACTGCGCAGGCTGTTGACTTTTATCCGTCAGTTCGGGACGCAGACCATCCGTTTCACAACATCCCAGAACATTCGTCTTCGCAACATACCGGATATAGCCCTGCTCGAACTGTATCAGCTGCTGAAGACGTTTATTCCCGATTTGCATGCCCCGGTTATCATTAATAATATCATCTCGTGTACCGGAGCGGATACTTGCCGCTTAGGCATCGGACTGTCAAAAGAACTTGCCGCGGCTGTCCGCCGCGAACTGTCACGGAGCAGTCTGGCAATGGACAAACTCCATGATGCCCGGATTCATATATCGGGATGTCCCAATTCGTGCGGGCAACAGCATTGGGCGGACATCGGATTTTCGGGTAAAATACTTCGCAATGACCGTGTCTATCCGGGTTATCAGGTGCATCTTGCCGCCCATAGAAACGTTTCGCCGAAGCTGGCTGCGCCTGTCGGCAACATAAGCGCCAGGGACATACCCGGGTTTGTCCGCCGCCTGCTTGAGGCCTATCTTAACAGCGACGCGTCGCAATACCCGTCGCTTACCTCATATCTGGATTCGGAGGGACGGAACGTCGCTCTGGCGCTGATTGACGAATACAGGGACATACCGCCGTTCGCCGAAGATAAAAATTATTATTTCGACTGGGGTGCGGAGACGCTGTTCAGCGTGGTCGGCAGGGGGACGGCCGAATGTTCCGCCGGACTTTTCGACATGATTGATGTCGACCTTGGCATTATAAATGCGCGCAGGGATGCGTTAAAAGACGAAACCGGCGCTGCCGGGAGAAACCGTCTTCTGTACGACATCGTTTTCTCGTCTTCGCGCATGCTGCTGGTGACCCGTGGCGCCGAACCTAAAACGACGGACGACGTTTTCAACCTGTTTATCGAAAAGTTCATCGAATATGGTTTCGTCGAAGAAAAATTTCGTGACATTGTTTCGATTGCCCGCGACGTGAAGGATTACAATTTCACCTCCCGCGAGAATGAGATTTACACGCTGGCCGACAGGGTCGCCGACCTGTATAAGAACATGGATGATTCCCTACAGTTCAAAAACATACCTGCCGGCGCTGATAAAAGGGAGGCGCCGGTTGCTTCCGGACAGCCGGCCCGCTCTCCGGAAGCGCCGGGCGGCGATGCCGGAACGGTTGGCCGCATCCGGGAGACGCCTGTCCGTAAATTCAAGGATTTGCGGGGAGTTGCCTGTCCGATGAATTTTGTGCAGACAAAAATCCTCCTGGCTGCCATGCGGTCGGGCGAACAGCTGGAAATATGGCTCGACGACGGACAGCCGATTGACAACGTTCCCGGTTCGGTTCGGAATGAGGGGCATGAAATTCTGGAACAGAAAGAAAAGGATGATTATTGGATGCTTGTCATAAAGAAAAAATAAATATAAAAACAAATAGCAATGAGCAAGGTTACGGTAAACGACGAAGAACAGGAAGTGACGCTTCCACTGACATTATCCGGGCTTATCAGACTGAATAATGTCCTGCAGCCCGATATGGTTTCCGTTCAGATTAATGGAGATTTTATTCAGCGGGAAAATTTTGATGCGACGTCCATAAATGATGGCGACCAGATTGACTTCCTGTACTTCATGGGGGGAGGAGAATGATGGATTTTTCAGCGGAACAGATTGAACGTTACAGCCGCCATATCCTGCTGCAGGATGTCGGCGTGGAAGGTCAGGAAAAAATTAACGGCGGCAAAGTCCTGGTTATTGGAGCCGGCGGACTGGGGGCGCCCGTCCTGCTTTACCTGGCGGCGGCCGGAGTGGGTACGCTGGGGGTAATAGACGGCGACGTGGTGGATTTGAGCAATCTGCAACGGCAGGTTATTCATTTTACGCCCGATGTAGGGAAACCGAAGGTGGAATCTGCGAAAGAAAAGATTCGGCAGATTAATCCGGATGTGAACGTGATTGCCTACCATGAGTTCTTCACGGCGGAAAATGCGTTCGAACGAATCCGGGACTACGATTTTATCGTCGACGGAACCGACAGTTTTCCCGTGAAATTTCTGATTAACGATGCCTGCGTGCTGGCGGGAAAACCTTTTTCGCACGGGGGGATTCTCCGTTTCGAGGGACAGACTTTCACGCATCTGCCGGGAACGTCCTGCTATCGCTGCCTTTTTCATGGCCCTCCGCCGCCAAATGCCGTCCCGACATGTTCACAGGCCGGAGTGCTGGGTGCAATAGCGGGAATGTTGGGCACGATACAGGCGGCCGAGGCGCTGAAATTCCTGGTCGGCACAGGCTCTCTTTTGACGGACAGGCTCCTGATATTCAATGCTAAGTCGATGGATTTCAGGACGGTTGGCGTGAAAAAGAACAGCAAATGTCCGGTTTGCGGGGAACATCATACCATTACGGAGCTGGTCGAAGCGGAACAGGCTGTATGCGAACTGAAAAAGAAATAGGCGGATGATAAGGATACCCAGGGACGTTTTAGACGCGATGATAAGGCAGGCCGGCGAAGAACTGCCCGACGAGGCATGCGGTTTACTGACGGGGACGGACGGCGTCGTGCAGGCCCGGCATGCCCTGACGAATATGGACCACAGCCCGGAACATTTCTCCTTCAGTCCGCAGGAACAGTTTAACGTACTGAAAGAGGCAAGGCGGAATGGCCGGAAGATTATTGCAAATTACCACAGCCACCCCGCATCGCCGGCGCGTCCGTCGGAGGAGGATATCCGTCTGGCGCTCGATTCGCAGATTGTGTATGTCATTATTTCCCTGGCCGCCGAAGAACCGGTCGTGAAAGCGTTTCACATCGCGGATTCCGTGGTGAGGCCGTGTGAAATAGTGGTTAGTGAAATAGTGATTAGTGATTAATTTTTTTTTTAAGGCGGGAATAATATGAAAAAAATTCTTCTTTTATTGACCGGTATCGCGTTGCTGGCAAATTGCACGAACAAACGCGGGCAGGAGGCGAAAACTTCCGGCGACGGTCTTGCGGGTACCATACAACTTTCAGGTGCGTTTGCCCTGTATCCCATGGCCGTAAGATGGGGAGAGGAATTTCGGAAAATACATCCGGACGTCAAAGTGGACATATCGGGCGGAGGCGCCGGAAAGGGTATGACCGACGCGCTGTCCGGCGTGGTCGATATTGGAATGGTGTCCCGCGAGGTTTACCCCGAAGAAATCGGCAGAGGCGCCTATCCGATAGCGACGGTAAAGGATGCGGTCATACCTGTTGTAAATGCGAATAATCCCGAATGGGAATCGATTCGCCGGGTAGGGTTGACGAAGGGAACGGCTGCGAAGCTCTGGAGCCGGGAAGTCAGTACGTGGGGCGAGGTCACGGGCACATCCGCTACCACTCCCGTGCACGTCTTTACGCGTTCCGATGCTTGCGGCGCCGCCGAGACTTTCGCGGCATGGTTCGGCAGGAAACAGGAACACCTGAAAGCGACGGCCGTATTCGGCGATCCGGGGCTTGCCGCAGCTGTGCAGAAAGACCGGGTGGGAATAGGATATAACAATGTGGCATACGCTTACGACCAGAAAACGAAGAGGATTTTCGACGGACTGGCCATTATCCCCATTGATGTGAATGAAAACGGACGGATAGACCCCGAAGAAGATTTTTATGAAACGACCGAAACGCTGATAGAAGCTATCAGCGCGGGGCGTTATCCCTCGCCTCCCGCCCGAGACTTGTATCTGGTGACGAAAGGTAAGCCGACAAAGCCGGAAGTTATTGCTTTCCTGGAATATGTGCTTACCGAAGGACAGCAGTACGCCGGCGAAACCGGTTATATCGGGCTTGCGGAAGATAAGTTACAGGAGGAATTAACCAAATTAAGATAAGGAGTAAAAGAAAGAGAATTGTGCAGACGTCAATATTAGCAAAAAGAATTTTCAAGAACAGGGTTGCCTGTCGGATTATGCAGTTGTTTACAGTCGGGTCTCTACTGATTATGTTAATCATGGGGATTGGTTTGTATTACAAATCGACGGGCGTCCTGAAAGAAAATTCCGTCTGGAGCCTGCTGTCGGGGTCGGAGTGGAGTCCGTTGACGGGCGATTTCGGATTCCGATCATTCATAGTGAGTTCGGTCTATGTGACGCTGCTGTCCGTGCTCATAGCGTTACCTGTTTCCCTCCTTACGGCTCTGTTCCTGACGGAGAATGCGCGTCCATGGGTAAAAAAACTTGTATTCCCGGTGCTGGATATTCTGGCGGGTATTCCGTCCGTGGTGTACGGCGTGTGGGGGACGCTGATTATCGTGCCGTGGATAGCCGACAGCCTGGGGCCGCGTTTTGTCGATTATACGAGCGGCTATACGCTGCTGGCGGGAGGCATCGTGTTGAGCGTAATGATTATCCCGTTGCTGGTAAGCCTGCTCATCGAGATATTCTCTACCGTTTCCAAAGACCTGAAAGACGCGTCCATATCGCTGGGGGCCACACGCTGGCAGACCTCCCGCCTCATCGTCGTCCGGAAAGCTTCCCCCGGAGTCATCGCGGCGGTAGTCCTTTCCGTATCGAAAGCTTTCGGCGAAACGCTGGCGGTGCTTATGGTCTGCGGGAATATGACCGGCATTCCCCATTCGCTGTTCGACAGCGTTTACCCGCTGCCCGCGCTCATAGCGAACAACTACGGAGAGATGCTCTCCCTGCCGATGTATGAATCGGCGCTCATGTTTGCCGCTCTGGTGATGTTCGTCATCATACTCGTCTTCAATGCGATATCGCGTATTGTTTTACAAAATGTAGCCAAAAAATTCAAATTATGAAACTCCGATTTATAGAAGAAAAGATATTCAATCTGCTGATGATTCTGGCGACGCTCGTTGTGTTCGGATTCTTCGCGAGCATCATCTGGACGATAGCCGGGACGGGGTTTCCGTCGTTGACGTGGGAGATGATTAGCCAGCTTCCCGGAGGCGGTTTCTATTTGGGCAAGGAGGGGGGAATACTGAATGCGATTGCCGGTTCGCTGATGATTGTTTTTGCCTCCGCGCTGCTGGGGTTAATCATCAGTATCCCCATTGTTTTCTACATTAACATTTACCTGAAAAAAACATCCCGGCTGGCCTGGTTCACGCGACTGTCCTTTGATGTGCTGTTTGGCATCCCGTCGATTGTCTATGGCGCATTTGCCTTTACAATCATGATTTTTTTCGGGCTGAAAACGTCGCTGCTGGGGGGAATTATTGTCATCACCCTGCTTATCATCCCCATATTTGTCCGTTCGATGGACGAAGTGGCAAGTTCGGTATCCAAAGACCTGCTGGATGCCGCCTATTCGCTGGGTGCAACCAGGCTGGAAGCCTGCCGGGTCGTTATCCGGCAGATAGCGCCGGGGATTGCAACCGCGACGCTGCTGTCGGTGGGACGCGCCATTGGCGATGCGGCGGGCGTCCTGTTTACGGCCGGTTTTACGGACAACATACCGGCATCGCTCGGCCAGCCTGCCGCAACGCTGCCGTTAGCCGTTTTTTTTCAGCTGAGCAGCCCTATCCCCGAAGTGAGGGAACGGGCGTATGCCGCAGCCCTGCTGCTGACAATCATTGTTCTCATTCTGAGCGTCACCGGCCGAATCATTACAGGTTACTTTTCAAAAAACAGAATTAAGTGAGCGCAAAACGGATGGATACAGGCAATGGGAAATTGAGGGTCGTGGCGCGGAACAGCCCCCTTTCGCTCTTTCAGGTGAAAGAGGTGTTTTCGCTTTTGCCGCCGGTGGCGTACAGCCTGACGGGGCTGGCCTCATTCGGCGATAAAAACAGGGATATATCGCTGATGAGCGGAGACCTTGCCGGCGACTTTTTCACGCGCGAACTGGACGAAGCTGTGCTGAGCGGCGAGGCGGACGTGGCGGTTCACTCCGCGAAAGATTTGCCGTATCCTCTGCCTCCGGGTCTGGAACTGTACTGCCTGACCGAAGGAGGCGAGAAAACCGATGCGCTGGTTAGCCGGGGACATATCCGCCTGCAGGAGCTTCCTGCCGGTGCGAGGACAGGTACAAGCTCGGCCAGCCGCAAAGCCGGATTGCTGGAACTGCGTCCCGACTTGACGGTCGTGAGCATCCGGGGGACAATCGAAGAACGTATTGCGCTGGTCGACAACGGGTATATTGATGCTCTGATTGTCGCCACATGCGCCCTTAAACGCCTGGGGCTGGAGGCTCGCATTGCCGAAACGCTGCCTTTCAGGACGCATCCGCTGCAGGGCAATCTGGCTGTGACGGGCAGGGTGGGGGAGACGGCGCTGAAAGCCGTTTTCTCGACGCTCGACATCCGGCGGGCTTATGGACGGGTGACGCTGGCGGGGTTTGGCCCGGGCAATCCCGAGCTGTTGACCGTCGGAGCAGACCGCGCCCTGCGGAATGCCGACGTCATTTTTCACGACGATTTGATTGACCGGGATTTTCTGGAAAGATACGGCGCCGTAAAGATTGGCGTCGGCAAGCGGAAAGACAGACACAGTTATCATCAGGACGAAATCAACGAACTCGTTTACCGGGCAGCCGTTTCGGGTCAGAACACAGTGCGCCTGAAGGGGGGAGACCCGATGATATTTGCCCGCGGACGGGAGGAACTGGATTTCCTTCAGAGCCGTTTTGTCACGGTCGGGGTCATTCCCGGCATCTCTTCGGGCATAGCGCTGGCCGCCTGCACGCATATCCCCCTGACGCACCGGGGAGTGGCATCGTCCGTCGCCTTCGTTACGGGACATTCGGCCGAAAACGTGCAGATACCCGACGCTGATACGCTGGTTTACTACATGGCCGGAGCGAACATTTCGAATATAGCCGGGAGGATGATTGCGGCGGGGCGTGATGCCACGACGCCGGTGGCGCTGGTGCACGATGTTTCGCTGCCGGGACAGAACACAATTTTTACGACGCTGGGAGAACTGCGGTTCTCGGTCGTCAGATACCCGACGCCGCTGCTTGCCGTTGTCGGCCAGGTCGTGTCGTTCGAAAACGGAAACGTCCGCAGGCAGCATGTCCTGGTGACGGGCACCGCGTGCGATGCGTACGATGATGGCCGTCACGCCGTCACACATACTCCCCTGATTAAAATACAAAAGGTGCGGGACTGCACTCTGCACCGGCTGTTGCGGGAAGAAATCGGTTCGTACCACTGGATAATTTTCACCAGCCGCCATGGCGTCCGCTTCTTCTTTGAGATTCTGGACGAGGCGGAGACGGATGTCCGCGTTCTGGGAGCGATAAAAATAGCTTCGGTCGGGAAGACGACGACGCTCGAGCTGAAAAAGCGCCATATCTTTCCCGAAATGGAATCCGCCACGGAATCGGCCGGGGGGCTGGTTGAATATTTCAGGGAAAACGGGATTGCGGACAGGCGGATACTGCTGCCGCGTTCGGACAGGGGGCTGAAGTATCTGTCCGATGAACTGCGGGCTTTGGGTAATCGTGTGACGGATGTGCCCGTTTACGTGAATACCGTCAATGACGGGGCTGCGAAAGTGGATTTGTCCGGTTTTCGGAAGATTCTGTTCGCCTCACCGTCGGGGGTGGATGCGTTCATGCGCCTGTACGGTGCGTTGCCGGAGGGCGTGCTGCTTGTAGCGAAAGGGAAAACGACGGAAGATGAATTAAAACGACATATATATGATGAAACGTTTCAGAACTTACAGGGAAACTCAGGAAATAAGGGATAAATATGCCGATGTGCGGCCGATTGTTCCCGGAGACTTAATTTATCCGTATTTTGTGACGGAGGGGGAGGGTGTCAGGCAGGAAATTCCGTCCATGCCGGGCGTGTATCGATTTTCGATTGATCAACTGCTGGTTGATGTCGAAGAACTTTTGTCGCTGGGGATAGACAAGATGCTGCTTTTTGGCGTCGTCGCGGACAGCGCGAAAGATGAACGGGGCAGCGCGGCCTACTGCGCCGGCAATCTGATAAGCCGCGCCGTGGAAGCTGTCAAGGCCCGCTTTCCCGGTATCGTGGTATTTACCGATGTCTGCCTGTGCGAATATACCTCGCACGGACATTGCGGACTGCTTCATGACCGGGATGTGGATAATGATTCGACGCTGCCGCTGCTGGCCGAAATGGCTTACCGTCATGCGGTCGCGGGCGCGGATTTCGTTGCGCCGTCGGCCATGATGGACGGGCAGGTGGCTGCTATCAGGGAACGCCTGGACAGCGAGCGCCTGAACACGAAGATTCTGGCGTACTCGGCGAAGTATGCATCGGCCTTTTACGGGCCTTTTCGCGACGCGGCCGCTTCGGCGCCTTCGTTTGGCGACAGGAAAACCTATCAGATGGATTTCCGGACGAAAAATCAGGGACTGGAAGAGATTGCGGCGGATATTGAGGAGGGGACGGACTGGATCATGGTGAAGCCGGCGCTGGCTTATCTCGATATCCTGTACCGGGCCTCGGAACGTTTCGACGGCTATCCTCTGGTCGCCTATCAGGTGTCGGGCGAATATGCGATGCTCAAGAACGGCGCCGCACAGGGCTTCTTCGACGAGAAACGGATTTTCTCCGAATGTCTGACCGCTATCCGCCGCGCCGGAGCTGACTATATCATATCGTATTATGCGAAAAACATTGTTGAATAGTAGTTAGTGATTAGTG
>JAIRYY010000271.1 GCA_031267485.1 Tannerella sp. | reverse complement strand
TGATCCCGGCGCCAACAGATGATCTCATTTTCGTCCATGTAAGGCTTGTTGATTATCGTATCGTCAAATATCAAACACGCAACCCCGGTTTCATGGGCTCGAACCGGAGGCTTTACCTGATGCCATAAATCTTTTGACGTAAATTCATTTCCCGATAGCAGACGGCTTATTTTATCATGGGAGAAATTACCGCCTAACAGTTGTGACAGTCCTTCCGCCGTCGTTTTGCCCATACTGCTCAATAAATAATCCGTATATAAATCCAATATTTGTTCCATGATACAAAGATACTACTCCTTTTTTATTTTCATTCATAGGCTTGCGTAACATGAGTTAATAACCCGGATTCTGTTTGATGACGCCCTGACCTTCGTTGATTACGGACTGAGGCAGCGGGAGTCGCCTACGCGACCCGCGCAGGCGACTCCGCGACGCGCGTAGGCGACCCCGCAACCCGCGCAGGCGACTCCGCGACTTGCGTAGGCGACCCCGCAACCCGCGTAGGCGACTCCGCGACCCGCGCAGGCGACCCCGCAACCCGCGTAGGCGACCCCGCAACCCGCGTAGGCGACTCCGCGACCCGCGCAGGCGACTCCGCGGCTCACGCAGGCGACTCCGCGACGCGCGGTTTTGTCTCTGCGGATGAAGTGAAGCAGTCCATAAACAGCGGACGATGTGCCGGACGGCTTCGCTCCGCCCGCAAAGACGGGGCGGGGGAGGCTGTCCGCAATGGCTGGAGGGCTGGTTGGGGTATTATGTCGAGTATTTATTTTATCCAAAAAAAATCCCCGTCCGTTTCATCATATCAGTTCCAATTTGATGCGGACGGGCGACCGTTATTCATGAGGGTTCGAATGGAATGGCGTGCAACGGAAAGCGCGCGGCGGCGGGGATCGGTTTGCTGCCGGACGTCACCGCCGTTGTGGAGAGACGGCCGTGTCCGGCATTACACAAAACCCTACCTGTACTCGTAATAGTGCCGGCCGGCGCGCATCGTGCCGGCGGAGCGCGTGACCGCAATGTCCTCCGGCAATTTCCCGGCCGGCTTGCCGTAGATGTTCAGGAAATACAGTTCGGGGTTGAACACATACGCGGATGTGCGGGGGGCATTCGCGTGGTCGAGGACATTGAAGACATGTCCGGTATTTTCCTCGTCGCCCAGCTGTATTTCATATACGTCGTCTTCTATTATTTTTATGGAAGATTCACCGTATTCATATCTTGTATAGTAAATATTCCCGCCCTCGTTCGCCACGTTTATCTCCGTGCTGCTCAGGCGTCCTTCGGCATCGTAAAAATAGATGACTTTATAATACAGGGAGCTGCCTATATACGCCGAAAGTTCCTTCACGCGCGAGCCTCCGATTGTGTTGTCAAACTGAATCAGATAGTCCACGCCATTCAGCGTGCAATAGATGCCTCCCGTCTTGTACATTACGCCGGATGAATACTGGAGGGCGCCGTCCCGGTACACCTCGTATCCGGTAATCCGCCCGCCGTCGTGAAACATGAGCGTCGTCGAGTTATCCCTTTCATATCTGGAAACAGGCAGCATTTCGTAAACGGGTATTTCCTGACTCGGTCCGTCGCATGATGCAACCGGAAAACAAACTGAAGCCACTATGAGGCTCTTGATAAAAAACATTCCTACTTTTTTCATATTTTTTTATTAATTTATTCATTAACAGCAGACAGGCGCCATGCCCTTTTGCACTGCAAAATAATGCATTATAATTGAGATTTCAAAACATTTCATGATATTTAATCCCGGGGACGGGGCGAACACATTCGGTATGTGGGGGTTTCAGAAAGGATAGCCCACGGCAAAGTGCCATGCGAAATTATCCCGGAAATCGGGTTTCAGAATCGCCCATTTCCGCGCGCCGGCCTCCTGCGGATTATACGCCTTGAAGCCGGAATCGAGACGGACAAGGAAGTAATCGAAGTCCAGACGCAGCCCCAGGCCGTAGGATACGGCTATTTCCTTATGAAAACGCCCGAAGTCGAAATTTCCGTCCTTCTGATAATCATATTTGCGTATCGTCCATATATTTCCGGCATCCACATAAAACGCCAGCTCAAATTTCCAGAACAGTTTGGAGCGGAACTCTATATTTGCATCCAGACGGATATCCCCCACCTGATGAATAAAGGAGGTGGTATCGGTCTTCTGCATGCTTCCGGGGCCAAGCGAACGAACGCTCCATCCGCGGTTGCTGTTCGCGCCTCCGGCATAATACCGCCGCTCGAAAGGCAGTTCGCTCGTATTGCCGAAAGGATAGGCGACCCCCAGTCCGACATGGAACGCCACGGAATTGCGGTAGTCGAGCGTCAAACTGCGTGCGAAATCAATATCGCCCTTCAGAAATTCGGAATAGTTGATGCCGAAAAGCCTGTACATCCCGTTTTCATCTTTCCCCGCTCCGAAAAGGTTGGACATGGCATACATCACGTTACCGGCCGATTCGAGGGCTACACGCAAGGAGTATGTGTTCCGGCGGCGCTCCATCGGGTCGTAGTTGTTAAACGAATAAACATATCCCATGCTGACGATGAACTGGTCCGAATAATTGTACAGCGCCGTCGTTTCGGGCAGTCTGTTGATGAAATCTTCCTTTTTGAACGGCAGAAAGACGTAATTCACATCTATCAGCCGGAATGTATGACGGGCAAGCGTATTGATGCGGTCCTGCCAGTGATATATCCATCCTCCCGAAAGGATGGAGCGGTGGTATTCGGGCCTCCGCATGGCGTCGTAACTCATCCTGAACTCTGTCGAAGCGCGGATTTTGCGGCGAAAATCGTAGCCGCCGAAAGGGAATAGGAAGTGGGGGAAATGAAGCGATGTTTCGCCGGCAAACTCCCAGTAGTTGCCGCGCTCCTCGGTGGAAGAAAGAAATTCATAACCGCCGCGAATCTTGGCGGAAAACAATTCCGAACCCTTGAACAGATTTCTGTGCTGGTAGGTCATGGAAGAAGCAAAGCCAAGATCGCCGGCCGAGTTCGTCCCCTCCAAATCGAAACGCACCCCCTGCTTTTTTGCCGGAGCCGTTAATATCGTACAGTCAAGCCGCATGGTGTCGGCCTCCTCAAATTCCTCGAAACGGATACTCACATAGCGTAGCGCGTCGAGCGACGAATAGGAAGAGTATGTCTGTTCGACATTCCTTTCGCTGTACAGCGCGCCGGGCATCAGGTAGGAACTTTGCTGCAATACGGCGGGACGGATACTCCGGCCGCCTGTACCGTAAATGATATTGACGCCCCGCGAAGTCGCCGAGTCCGTGACGATGTAATCACCGCCCGCAGCATCCGGGTTCAGCGGCTCGTAACCGGTCAGTATCCTTACATTATTAATATAATACTGTCTGTGCGGACGGCGTTTCGTCTCACCGTCCGGCGCAACATATTCGTCCGGTTTTATGTACATGCCCAAATCGACGCTGTAATTATGCGCGGTACTGTCCGCCCAATACCCGATATAGTCGCGGTTAAAGGCGTAATATCCGTTATTGCGCAAAAGCGCCGTCAGACGCTGGCGTTCCCTGTCAAGCATCACGCGGTCGAACAGCATGCCTTCCTTTATATATGAATTGTATTCTCCCGGCACGAAACGGGACAGCGTGTGCAAAAATGAACGGGGAGGAGATTCGGGATGCATGATACTGTCCGCCTTCGGGTCGTCGACATGCGAATTGTATTTTCTTATGCGGTAAGGCACTCCGGCTATCACCGAATATTTCAGAACCGCCGTTTTATTTTTTGCCGTATCGGCCGACATCTCTATCCGCGCATTTGCATAACCGCGGTTAAACATATAACGCTCCAGCTGAATCCGGGATTGTTCCGCGAGCGCCGTATCAAGCAGGACAGGCGGTTCTCCCATTCGCCGCAACTGCTTGTTCAGCCATTTCCGCTCGTTGGCGCCCGACCAGTTATACACATACAGCGGCCATTTAAACAGTCCGAAAATCTTATAATTGGGATGCTGCTGCAAATACGGTTTCATGTCCGAAGGTTTGACGTCCGGATGGTCCGTTTCAATCACCACCCTGTCCAGCAGATAGCGGTCTTCGCCGACATATTTCGTCATGCTGCACGACATCAACCCTGCCATGCAGCACAAACAGACAAGAAAAGTATAATTGCCCAATCTCATAATACCTATTTTCGGCACAAATGTAGTTAAAATAAATTATTTGCCGTACATTTGGCTGTTTAAAACAATGAAATTTTATGTTGAGCAAAGCGAAAATCAGGGAATTGCGGGCGCTGGAATTTAAGAAATTCCGCGACGGACAGGGGCTTTTCATCGCCGAGGGGAACAAACTTGTCGCCGAAATGCTTCATGCGTTCGACTGTGAGTGGCTTATCGCGCACACATCGTGGATGGCAACACAGGGAGATATTCCGGCAAAAGAACTGCTTCTTGCCGAGGATGGAGACATTCGCAAAATCAGTTTCATGAAAACGCCCCAGGATGTAGTGGCCGTATTCGGAAAACCGTCCTATTCGCTGGATGAGGCCAGCCCGGAAGCCCAACTTGTTTTAGCGCTCGACGGCATACAGCTTCCCGGCAATCTCGGAACAATTGTCCGTCTGGCCGACTGGTTCGGCATCGGACACATCGTCTGCAGTAAAGATACCGCCGATGTATTCAGCCCCAAAACGGTACAGGCGACAATGGGCGCTTTAACCCGCGTAAAAGTTCATTACGCCGATTTGGGCGATTATCTCGGCAAACACGCGGACAGCCCTATCTACGGGACATTCCCGGACGGGGAGAATATTTACACTAAAAAACTGACGCAACACGGCATCATAATCATGGGAAACGAGGGTAACGGTATCCGGCCGGAAACCGCCTCCTTCATAAAAGACAGATTATGCATCCCGCCCTATCCTCCATTGCACGAAACGACGGAATCGCTGAACGCGGCGACGGCCACAGCCATTGTCTGCGCAGAGTTCCGCCGCGTAGCCGCCAATTATGAAATCCGGTAAAGTTAATAAATGGCCACACCTGCGTCGTCACTGCAGGCTGTACGCACGCATATAACGCTTATTATAAGTATTTACGCATGTTTTTTCGTGATGATGCGCGTAAATATTATCTGAGGAATTTGATAAAAAAGTATTTTTCTATTGCAATAGTATTGCAATATCAAAATCTTATTGTAACTTTGTGGCGTTAAGTGACAGTTCAGTTTCTTTGTTTGCTATCATTTTTTAATATAAATATATTATGAACAAGAAAGTATTTTCAGGAATTTTATTCCTCGCGAGTTTGGGCACATTTGCTCTCCCGTCCTGTGAAAAGGACGAAGTAATGCCGGCTAAACCGGTAATAACCATTACCGAAGTAGGCAGCCACGATGCGCCTGAAGGCCGGGTGAAGGCGGGCGAAGACCTGCATCTTGAAGCGGAAATCGTTGCCGACGGATTAATCGCACGAATTGACGTTGAAATCCATCAGGAAGAAAACGGCAATTACGAGATTGAAAAGTCATATACCGACGGCAAGTACGTGGGCGTGAAAAACGCGGAATTTCACGAACACATCGACATTCCCGCGGATGCACCCGCCGGCGAGTATCATCTGCATCTGACCGTAACGGACAAAGAGGGACAGTCCACAACCGCCGAGGCGGAAGTGATTGTTGAGTAACTTTGCGGAACAGGGGAGGGACGCCTTACTTTTTGAAATATTCTTTCGCACAGGCGTCCAGCGCGTTGTACCATTCCTCGCCAAACTTGCGAATCAGCGGTTCGCGCAGAAACCGGTATACGGGAATGTTTTTCTGCTCTCCCAGAATCTCGGCGGCGCGGCAAACTTTCCACCGGTGATAGTTTACCGCCTTATAATCCCTGTACTGCGTCACGCGTACGGGATAAAGATGACATGAAACGGGTTTCACGAAGTTTATACGGCCCTCATTATACGCTTTTTCGATTGCGCATTTACAAATGCCGTCCGTATCATAATAAGTGAAAACACAGTTTTTTCCATTGACAATTGATGTGACAATATCATTCCCGGCGTCAATATATCCGACGCCCTGCCTGTTAATAACCGTTTTTGCTTCGGGGGAAAGCGCGTCCCATACGGCAGGCAGTATCTTTCGCAGGATATTGAACTCATCTTTTTCAAGTGGCGCCCCGGCTTCCCCCTCGATGCAACATTCACCTTTGCACCGTGCCGGGGCGCAATGGAAAAAACATTCGACAAGGTCGGAACTGATAAGGGTATCTTCTATCTGTATCATTAACCAATCAGGTTCCTGCCCGTCATTTCTTTCGGCTGCTCAAGCCCCAGGATGTGAAGCAGGGAGGGCGCCACGTCGGCCAGGATGCCGTCGGATACTTTTGCCGACGCGCCGGATGTCACGTATACGAACGGAACGGGATTCAGCGAGTGCGCCGTGTTCGGCGAACCGTCCTCGTTCAGGGCATGGTCAGCATTCCCGTGATCGGCGATGATAATCACTTCATAACCGTTTGCTTTGGCAGTCTCCACGGTGTCGTTGAGGCATGCGTCGACGGCGACGACGGCTTTCTCGATAGCCTCGTACACGCCGGTATGCCCTACCATGTCCCCGTTGGCATAGTTGCAGACGATGAAATCATATTTGTTCGTCCGAATGGCTTCCGTTAATTTATCATTCACCTCATAGGCGCTCATTTCCGGCTTCAGGTCGTATGTGGCTACTTTCGGCGACGGAACGAGTATCCTGTCTTCCCCGTCGAACGGCGCTTCGCGGCCTCCGTTGAAGAAGAACGTGACGTGCGCGTACTTTTCCGTTTCCGCTATATGGAGCTGTTTCAATGAGCCGGACGCCAGGTATTCGCCGAGCGTGTTACTGACATTCTCCTTGTCGAACAGAATATGCAGCCCTTTGAACGTGGCGTCGTACGGCGTCATGGTGAAATATTGCAGGCCGGGTATCGTTTTCATCCCGGCTTCCGGCATATCCTGCTGCGTCAGCACGAGGGTAAGTTCTTTTGCCCGGTCGTTGCGGAAATTGAAAAATATAACGACGTCTCCCTCTTCGATGACAGCAACCGGTTTGCCGTTTTCGACATGAACGACAGGCTTTACAAACTCGTCCGTGACATCCTCCGCGTATGATTCTTCCATCGCTTTGACCATGTCTTCCGCCGGTTTGCCCCTGCCGTTGACCAACAACTCGTATGCTTCCCGGACGCGTTCCCAGCGCTTGTCGCGGTCCATTGCGTAGTAACGTCCGACGATGGATGCGATTTTGCCGCCCGTAGCTTTGAGGTGGTTTTCGAGTTGGCCGATGAATCCCTTGCCGCTTTTCGGGTCAGTGTCGCGTCCGTCCATGAAGCAGTGCACATACGATTTCGTGATGCCATAGGTTTTGGATATTTCCGTCAGCTTGAACAAATGATCCATCGAACTGTGAACGCCTCCGTCCGAAACAAGTCCGAGGAAATGAATCTGTCTGTCGTTGTTTTTGGCATACTCGTATGCGCGTTTTATTTCCGCGTTCTCCAGAATCGAATTGTCGCGGCAATCCTTGTTGATTTTTACCAAATCCTGATACACAACGCGTCCGGCGCCTATATTGAGATGCCCCACTTCCGAGTTGCCCATTTGCCCGTCGGGCAGGCCTACGTTTTCGCCCGAAGCCTGAAGCCGCGAATGGGGATATGTGGCCAAAAGATAATCCCAGTAAGGAGTGGGAGTGTTATAGATAACGTCGTCCTTTTTCCCGTCGCCGATACCCCAGCCGTCGCAGATGATTAAAATAGCTTTTTTATTCATGATTTTATCTTTGTTTATTTGTTGATACCTGCAATATATTGGTCGGCAAAGATAGTAAAAATAATGCGGAAAAGATGTTGCATAACATATTTTATTGAAACCCCGGCGCTTCCTGCGGCGTCCCAGGGCAACCGCATCAAAATTTATCACAAATATATCCGACGCCCGAGAGTTGAGAGTTGATAGCTGTAGACAACATTCCCGATTCATTTTTCATTGAAAAATCAATATGATTTAAGGTTTAATTGCCCGAATTACCAGGCAGTAATGCACCATTACCAGGCAGTAATGCGCCATTACCAGGCAGTAATGCGCCATTACCGGGCAGTAATGCGCCGTTACCAGGCAGTATTGCGCCATTACCAGGCAGTAATTCTCCGTTTCCCAATGGAAAATTCGTTCATCGTTCCGAAAGGTTTTGATGCGGTTGCCCTGGTATTTTTGTGTTTGCAGAACAGAAAATACAAATACAAGAATACCTCGCCAACCATCC
>JAIRYY010000128.1 GCA_031267485.1 Tannerella sp. | reverse complement strand
TCGTTGTTGCCGATTAGCGTAAGGTTCGACAGGGTAGGGCATGACCGGGGCGTGTTGCCGAAGTTGTCTTCGCGGTTGTCAGCTTCTATCAGGCAGTCGCCGTTGGCGGAGCCGTCGGCTGTGGGTGCGGCGGGATCCTGTACGGCCACCCAGAACTGTCCCTTGCCGATCCAGCCGTCCGTCCAGTCAAACGAATCGTCCTCGCTGTGCGTCGACACTAAGTAACGGGCGTTTACCGTCCCGCCGAACCACTCGAACCCGTCGTCCGAGCCTTTGTACGTCTGGATGTACTCGATCGTCGTGCCGTTGCCGACGCCGTACATGGTCAGCCCGTTGGATTCCTTTGTCTCGCTGAATGCAAAGCCGATGTATTCGAGGCGCACGTAGCGCATCGTGCCGGAATTGTCGCCTGCGGCCGTACCGCCGAACGTGGCGTCGCCAATTTCGGATTTGCCCGTACCGCCGGAGAGGTTGACAGGCGCCCGTCCGCAAATATGCACGCCACCCCAGGCGCCGGGCTGCTGACGGGTGGAAGTCATCACGATCGGCCGTTCCCGCGTCCCCCTCGCGTCGATTCGTCCGCCCTGCTCGACGATGATATAGTCCGGCTGTCCGTCGATGGAACGGGTCGCCTCGAGCGTCACGCCCTCTTCGATAATCAGGCTGCCCCCGTTTTTGATCTGGTAGCCGCCGACGAGTTCATACGTCTGTCCCGTCTTGAGCGTTCTTTCCGTAGTCAGTTCGCCTTTCAGCACTAAATCTTCGGGATCGGGCAGGGGATCCGTGTCGGGATCCTTGTCGCCGCAACCTGCGGCGGCGTTCAGCATTGTTGCCGTCATCAGCACGTAACTGATGTTTTTAAGATACTTCTTCATAATCTTTCTGATTTGTTTTATAAAAAATAATTATTAAAAATCCATGGAAAATCCGATGCCGACAGCCATTCCCCTGCGGAAATAAGCCACCGTCTCCTTCTTTCCCGTATCCTTTATCACTTGTGTATGTCTGTATTCCGGGTCGAGCAGGTTTTTTGCCTGCAATTTCAGTCTGATACCGTTGCCGGGTGCGTATGAAGCGATGAAATCCAGCGAGTGGACGGCTTCTTCGACCACGTTGCCGACCCCGTTGATTCCGACCGAACTGATGCGCGGGCCCTGCAGGTTGTAGACGGACGAGAGCGACAGGCGGTTGCCGGCGCCGGTTTGCGGCGCATAGTTGAGGTCGAAGTTGACCAGCCAGGGCGACGCTCCCTGCAGCGGCCTTTCCCTGTCCGTGTAGATGCCCTCCGGGGGCAGCGAGATATGCGTGTAAATGTAGGAGGCGTTGAAATCGACCTTCAGTTCTTTCGTCAACTGCTTGCGAATCTCCATCTCGGCGCCGGCAACGATTCCCTCGTCCACATTGCGGAAACTCTGGATGACCGAGCCGGAATATTCCTGTACGCGTTCGATGGGACTTTCGAGATATTTGTAATAAACGCCGAATGAATACATGTCGCCGAAACCGAGGAAAAGTTCATACCGCAGGTCGATGTTGTAATTGTAGCCGTTCCTGATATCTTCGTAACCGCGGACGGTCGCGCCGCCGTACGATTCCCGGTATTCAAAAGGAGCCATTTCGATGAAGGACGGCCGGGTGACGGTGCGCGAAAGTCCCGCCCGGAGATTGCCGTTCCGGCCCGTGCTGTATTTCAGGTTGACGGCCGGGAACAAATCGTCCGTAGTCAGGACAGCCAGCTTCTCTTCGGCGGCATCCGTCCAGAACCTCACCCGTTGCCTGAAATGCTCATAGCGTACCCCGAAGGAAACAAGCAGCTTTTCGGCCAGGTATAATTCCACGTCCGTGAACGTGGCATAAACGTCCGCTTCCGCATGATATCTGTTCCGCGGCAGGGAGTTTTTATCGACGGCAATCGTTCCGCCGGCAATGTTGCCGTAATTGAGGTAACTGTCCGTGTCGTAGATGTCGTCAATCTGCGGAGATGTATTTTTCAGATTGTAATAGAAGTTGGCGGAATAGAAATCCCGCGCCTTGCTCCGTGCGGAAATGCCTGCACGGATGAATCCGGGACGGGACTCGTCGCTGCCCGGCATGTACTTGACTTTCAGGTCGCCGTTCCACTCGCCCTCGGACAGCTCGCCGAAATAACGCATCGTCTCCTGCCGGTTCAGTTTGAAAAGCGAGAGCGAACCGTTCCCGTTGCGCGTGAACATCACCTGGCGGCGGTCAGGCTCTTCGCTCTTCGTGTGGCCGTATGAGAGTTGCCAGTCCGCATGCAGCCGGTCGCGCAGCACTTCGTGTTTCCCCGTCAGCTGATTGTTGAACAGGCTGTACGAATGATAGACGCTGTTGCTCCCAATCAGGTCGATACCCTCCGCGTCGACGCCTTCGCGACGCTTATAGGTGTCTTCCGTGTTGTTGATTCCCATTATGTAATACGACAGGCGGCCGGTATTCCCCAGCACATATCCCAGTTGTCCGGACAGCGTCGCAGTCGTTTCGTACGTATACTGGTCGTAACTGTAGCGGTCGCGGACAACGCCCTGTGCGTTGACGGTGGACACATAAGCATCTCTGTAGCGCGAATACTCGTTCCCGAATCCGGCGGCCAGCAGGGCGCTCAGTTTCCGGCCGCCGACAGTCCACGTCCTGCCCGTGCCGAAATCAAGCTCGATGACGGGCAGCGCCGTCTTTTTGCCGACGGAAAAACCCGTCCGGAAAGGATTGTTTGTCAGCTGATAGTCTTCAAACTCATCCGCCGTCATCTCTCTGATGTTCCTGCTCAGGCGCAGACCGTTGCTTATGCCGAGGAAGGGAACGCCGGCCCCGTTTTTATCCGACGAATGAAATCCGGAAAACAGCGTGTTCGTATTCCCACCGGTCGAAACGCCGAACGTAAGATAATCTTTCCCCGTATTTTCTTTGGTGTCGACATTGATGTGCGCCCCCGAATAATCGCCGTATACCGACGGGTGATACACCTTGCTCACGGAAATGTTCTTCACAATCGATGCGGGAAACAGCGTCAGGGGAATCAGTTTGTTGTCGGGATTGGGCGAAGCGATGGGAAATCCGTTGAGCGAAGTCATGCTGTACCGGTCGCCCAGTCCCCGGACATAAACCTTGCTGTTGCCCTCCATGGATATGCCGCTTATCTTTTTTATCCCGTCGGCAACAGTCGGGAGACCTTTCACCGACATCTCCCTTGCACCCAGGTTTTCGACGGCCACGGTCGACTGCCGCCGCTCAATCATCAGCGCTTTCTCCGCCTCCATGTCCATGCGCGCCACAACCATGACTTCCTCCAGGCTTTGCGCCGTCTCTTTCAGGTCAATATCAAGAACCGCCTCCGCCTCCGCCCTGATTTCAACTTTCGTTATTTCGAGCGTCATGTACGAAATGTACGAGGCGACCACCGTATACGTTCCCTCGGGCAGGGCAAAACTGTAATACCCGTCGATATCGCTGACCGTTCCCCTGCCGGGCAGTTCCTTAACCGTAACGCTTGCTCCAACAAGCGTCTCCTGCGTCCGTCCGTCCGCTATTTTTCCTTTCAGGACACCCTCCCGGGCAAGAAGAACGTTAGCCGTCAAAAGCAGAAATATAAACGCCGTACATGATTTCTTTCTCATGAATATGTGTATTAAAATTACAGCGGCAAAAATAGACCCGAAAAATTACGGTCAGCAAGCTATTTTGTTAAGATTTAATTAATACGTCTCCCCCCCGGTTTCCGGCCGTTCCCGAAAAGATTTTTCAAATTAAAAATTTGGCAGACTAAAGGATTATTTATATCTTTGCCACGTTTTTGGCCCCGTAGCTTAGTGAATAGAGCGTCAGATTCCGGTTCTGAAGGTCGTGCGTTTGAATCGCACCGGGGTCACCAGGATATATATCAGTAAAATAAGAGGTTTGACGCAATGTCGAGCCCCTTATTTTTTTTCGTAAAATTCAAAATAACGAAATAATTTTGCTGTTTTTGTCGGAAAAAATTACAAACTTATGGCAACATTCAACCCTGTTGACAAACTGAATGACTGCGTCCTGGACCGGATTTTCGGCGAAGTGCGATAAGTTTATGCCGTAAAACATATAAAATAATGGATGGAATATTTTTATACATACGCAAATATGCGTATTTTTGCAGTGTTGATTAATAAAAACAAAGCGATCTATGAAACGTTTACTTTTAGAACAAAAGTTGAGAGCTTTGGGCTGTAATTTCCATCGTAGCGGTGGTAATCATGATATTTGGAGTTACGAAAACGGACGAAAATTTCCTGTTCCAAGACATTCCGATATTGATGAAAGACTGGCCGGGTCGATGATAAACAAAGCCGGACAAAACAGGAGGAGTTAGATTTTTCTGTTTTAATCAACATTTTATTATTCAGTAATATGCATTGATATGAAAACTTTAAAAGTCACCATCACAATTACCAAAAACGGAACGGAAGGACATGTATGTTCCTGCGATTATCCATTCAAGCATTTCGACCTGGGCGGAAGCGGTTTTACCGTAGAGGATGCAAAAAAAGACTGCTTTACGTTTTATGATGAAATGAAACGGGAATACCCGGAAGAAAACCTCCCGGAACTGGAAGTATCATGGGTATTCGATTTTCCGAGTTTCTTTAAAAATTTTGATTTTTTGAATGTAACCAAAGTGGCAAAATATGCAGAAATGAGTCCGTCAAATTTCCGGCACTACGCCGCAGGTTCAAAAAATATGTCGCAAAAACAATTCTCAAAAGTAAAACAGGCGTTTAATAGAATTGCAGACGAATTGAAAGCGTGTACGCTTACGATGTAGCCTGCCGGGCCTGCTTTTAAAGCGGAAGTAAACTCTTCTCTTTTGCTTCAGTACAAAAATAAGATTACTTTTGCGTCGGAAAAATAAAAAGAAAAAATACAGCGCGCGATAAATTAAATAGGATTTGCACCTCACAGGGGAGCGGACTGTTTTGAAATATCCGCAATGCCGGGGACTTTGTTTTAACGATTCTTCCCTTTCAAACTCCGCGTGCAATATATTCCCTCTTTTTGCGTTCTTTTTCCGTAAACATTATTTTTTATGACCAAAAACATCTACGATTCCAGGCAATGGTGGACTTATATTTTTATTCTGATTGCCATATTTATTGTTATTGCAACGGTTTATTTTTCCAATTCGTTAAGTAAAAAATTGGCGGAGGAAGAGCGTAACAAGGCAGAAGTATGGGCGGAGGCCATGAACATCCTTACGGCGCCGGATACGCTGGACAGTCCGGGTGACAGAACGCCGCTCAGCTACGCGGACCTCGAAAGGAAACACATCGAAACGGAATTTACACTGATGAATCTTATCCTGAAAATCATTGACGGCAACACTTCCATTCCCACTATTTTATGTGTGGAAAACGATTCCGTTATTTCGTCCAAAAACGTTGGCATCCCGGAAAAAGATGCGGAGATTTTTATGAAAAACAAAATCAGGGAATTTAAAACAATCAATTCTCCTATTGTCATAAAGATAGACGACGGGATGGACCAGTATCTGTATTATGATGATTCGGCCCTTTTGAAAAGGCTGCTGATGTTTCCATACGTTCAGCTCTCCGTCGTGTTTGCATTTATCATGCTGTCATTTTTTGCACTGATAAGCGCCAAAAAGGCGGAACAGAACAAAGTGTGGGTGGGGCTGTCGAAAGAGACGGCGCATCAGCTGGGAACTCCCATATCGTCACTGATTGCGTGGGTCGAATATCTGAAAACGAAAGACATCGACGGCACGTATCTCAAAGAAATGGAGAAAGATGTCAAAAGGCTTGAAACCGTTGCGGACAGATTTTCGAAGATAGGTTCCAACCCGGATATGCTGCCGCTGAACATCAGTGAAGCGATAAAAGTGTCATGCGAATATATGAGTACGCGCGTATCGCCAAAAGTGAAAATCAGTGCGAAACTGCCGGATGAGCCGGCGCTTGTGCTGATGAACGAATCTCTTTTCTCGTGGGTAATCGAAAACCTCACCAAAAATGCCGTTGACGCGATGGAGGGGCAGGGCAACATTACGTATCATGTCGAAAACAATACAAAAAAAGTGTACATTGACGTTTTGGATACCGGCAAGGGCATATCCAAATCGCGGTTCAAAACCATATTCAATCCCGGATATACGACAAAGGCAAGAGGGTGGGGATTGGGACTTTCGCTCGTGAAACGGATAATCGAATCATACCCCGGCGGGAAAATTTATGTAAAGAACTCTGAAATAGGCAAAGGCGCCACCTTCAGAATGGAGCTGCGCAAGTATCACGGATAAATCCAAATAAAGGAAACATGTCAAAATTCATATGTTTACTTTCCGTCTTTTTAGTGAGTTTGTCTTCTGTGGCTCAGGAAGTTGAAGATAAATCCCTGAAAACGATACGCCAGGAATGGCGGGACAGTATCCGGGCGCACATAAAAGAACGCATCGACGAATTTGGCCCCGATTATAATGCCGACAGCGTGCGCAGGGATATTGAAAGCGGCAACTATTTCACACTGTTTAAAGATAATTATTTTATCGGCGGGATACCTTTGGGGCAAAAAATAAAGGCAAGCAATTCGAACGCAAAATTCCAGTTGAGCATAAGCCACCGCCTGACAAAAAGTATCCTGCCTTTCGACACGTACCTCTTTATCCAGTTCTCGCAGAAAACCATCTGGAACGTGATGGAAGAATCGCTGCCGATGCGCGACATGAACTTCAATCCCGGAATCGGACTGGGACATCTCATCATTCACAGGAACCGGTATATCGGAAAAGCAATTCTCATGCTCGAACACGAATCGAACGGAAAAGACAGCCTGTTATCGCGAAGCTGGAACAAGGTATCGTTCGGGATAAACCTGATGATGAGCAACCATATCGACGCTCAGATAAAACTGTGGGCGCCAATCATAGACAGCGACAATAACCGGGATATATTGAGATACAACGGAATCGGACATTTCGGCATAAACTGGTACAACGACAGCCGGCGTTTACATGCCGGCCTGCTGACGACCTGGCGCACGAACTCGTTCAATTTCAATACACAGTGGGAACTGGGCTTCAAGTTGAATAAAAAGGAAAACCAGTACCTGTTTATCCAGTACTATAACGGATACGGAGAGAACCTGCTGGACTACAGTCAATACAAAAGCGTCGTACGCATTGGTTTCGTCATAAAATCGCGCGATTTCACCATTTATTAATTTCCCGGCGGATAATCGAGGGTGTAATGCAGTCCGCGGCTTTCTTTGCGTTCTATTGCCTGGCGCATGATGAGATATCCGACGTTTATCATGTTACGGAGTTCGCAGATGTCGCGCGAGGCGACGGAGCGTTTGAAGAGGCTTTCCGTTTCTTCGTACAGGATGTCGAGGCGGTCCCATGCGCGTTTCAGGCGCAGGTCGCTGCGTACGATTCCCACGTAGGTGGACATGATTTGTCCGACTTCGCTTACGCTTTGCGTAATCAGCACCATCTCTTCGGGCGAACGCGTACCTTCGTCGTTCCATGCGGGGATATCATCCTGATAGGATAGCGAATCGATGATGTTGGCGGCGTGCCTGGCGGCGGCGTCGGCATATACCACGGCTTCGATGAGGGAGTTCGACGCCAGACGGTTGCCGCCGTGAAGCCCGGTGCACGCACATTCGCCGACGGCATAGAGGCGTCTGATAGAGGAACGCGCATCCAGGTCGACCATTATTCCGCCGCAGAGATAATGTGCGGCCGGCGCCACGGGAATATAATCTTTCGTGATGTCAATCCCCAGGCTGCGGCATTTCTCGTATATGTTGGGGAAGTGCCGTTTCGTCTCTTCCGCGTCCTTATGCGTGACATCGAGGTACACATGGTCGTCTCCGCGGTTTTTCATCTCATTGTCGATGGCTCTGGCAACAATATCCCGCGGCGCAAGCGAGAGGCGTTCGTCGTATTTCTGCATAAACTCCCTGCCGTCTATCGTGCGGAGGATACCGCCGTATCCGCGCATGGCCTCCGTTATCAGGAACGACGGCCTGTCGCCGGGGTGAAAAAGGGCGGTCGGGTGGAACTGAACAAATTCCATGTCCTTCACCGTTCCCTTTGCGCGGTAGACCATGGCAATGCCGTCGCCGGTAGCGACAAGCGGGTTTGTTGTCGTCCGGTACACCGCTCCGATACCTCCCGTGGCCATAAGCGTCACTTTCGACAGGAACGTGTCGATGTTTCCCGTCCGCATATCCATGATGTAGGCTCCGAAGCACTCGATGTCCGGCGTCTGGCGCGTCACGGTAACGCCCAGGTGATGCTGGGTAAGGATTTCGACCGCAAAATGATTTTCAAAAACAGTGATGTCCGGATGTTTTTTGACCCCCTCGATGAGGCTGTCCTGAATTTCCGCCCCGGTATTGTCCTTATGGTGGAGGATGCGAAATTCCGAATGTCCGCCTTCGCGGTGCAGGTCGAACTCGCCTTTCTCGTCCCTGTCGAAGTTAACGCCCCATCCGATAAGTTCCCTTATCTGTCCGGGCGCATTGTATACGACCTTTTCGACGGCGGAGCGGTCGCTCAGGAAATCGCCTGCAATCATCGTATCGTTTACATGCTTCTCGAAATTGTCGACCGGAAGATTGGTGACGGAAGCGACGCCACCCTGTGCAAAAAACGTATTTGCCTCCTCCAGCCCGGATTTGCAAATCAGGGCGACTTTCCCCCTGCTGGCCACCTTGAGCGCAAAACTCATCCCGGCAATACCCGAACCGATAATTAAGAAATCAAATCTTTTTACCATTTCTGTTTTTTTTTAATCAGGCGGCAAAGTTATAAAATTACTTTTACAATACATCTGTTTCCGCGGACGGTTTCAGGGCAACCGCACCAAATCATTGACACACGGATGGATGATGACACAGCAATGTTGCGCCGACTGACGACGTAACGTTGCTGTGTCATCTATCCGTGTGCTTTTGAGACAGCCCCTGCACAGTGTATTGTGTCATGCGGTTTATCTCACATCGTAGCGTTCGAAGCGGATGATGGTCAGTATGAGCATTACACCCATGTAGGCGAGCATCACCATGAGGTACTTCATCGTTTCGGCAAGGCGTTCGGCGACGGTGGCGGGACGTTCGACGTACTGCGGGATCTCCTCGTAGGCGACGGCTTTGCGGGTGGTCGAGAAATCTTCGTACGGGTTGTACCAGTGGGGGCTTTTATCATCCCTGGCGTCAATGTCCTTAAACCATTGCAGGTACTGTATTTTGAAGTTCTGCAGGTCGCCGTAGTTGCGGTGCAGGCGCGGGTATCCGCCGTCGAGCAGGGCTTCGGCGCCGTATTCGAAGACGGCCAGCGGCGACAGCCACGTCCAGCGGCGCGTGTTTTCCAGCTGGCGGAACTGGGCGGCGTAGTGTTCGTTCCGGAAATCCGCCTCGCTTTTGTCGAAGGCCATCATCATGTTGGCGCGTATTTCGTGCGCCGGGAGGAACGGATTGCCACCGTTCGACGACCATTTCCCCGGAGGGAAACTCAGTTCTATCTCATCGTGTTTTTCTTTCATTCTGGTTTGCATCACGTTCAC
>JAIRYY010000030.1 GCA_031267485.1 Tannerella sp. | reverse complement strand
GATTGTGGAACCGTATCATTTGCGATTCGGAAACCAAACGCGCCTCAAAGTTACAATGTTTTTGCGAAAAACAAAAAAAAACTGCGGAAACACCCCGGCAATTCAGGGAGACGAAATAATTCGGCATCCCGTCCGGCGATACCCTGCGGGATACAAAGCCCGGCGGTTTGCTCCGGCTTTTCCCGGATTGATGACATTAAACCAACGTTTACGATTAATAAAGCGTCGTCATACGGAGCGCTGTCAATACCTCATCGGGACTTTGTTGCAACGGTATTTGAAATTTTCATTTGGCCGTTCTGTTTTACGGTATGACGGCGCTGATGATTTCGCTCCAGGGGCCGGGCTGGTTGCGGGTGTTGACCCAGCGGAAACGGAACCGGACGGTTTTGCCGACTTTGGCGAGCGGATAGTCGATGACGAGCTTCGTGGTGGTCGAGGTGGCGACGTAGGTGAAGCCGCTGTCGTCGGTCGGCATCCCGTCGCCGATGAAACGCCACGTCTCGAAGCCGGCCACGCCGTCGGGCAGTCCGCCGTGCGGCCGTACTTCCACTTTGTCGGCGACATGGAGCGTGTGACGCTGATGTACGGACGTGTCGACCCTGCCTTCGGGCGTGCCTTTCGGCGGCGGAATGGGCGTGAGTTTCCTGTCCGGAATGGGCAGTTGCAGCAGGTCGCGATCGGCATTTGTCAGCAGCTGGTTGTACATCAGGTAGCCCATGCAGAATCCGCGCGTGTCGCCGGTAAGAATCTTCTTCGCATCATTTTTGTCCTGCACGGCTGCCGCCGTACGCGTGGCCGGGTCGACGGCAATCCGGTACTTTCCGTCGAAGAAAGTGAATGACGCGCTCAGTTTTTGAATCTGTGCCGGGGGGATTTGCCACTGTGAGGCTTTTGCCGTTGATACTTTCACTAAATTCTTTACCCAGGAGTAAAATTCCGATTCTTTTATAGGTATATAACTTTTCTTTCTCATGACTGAATTGTTTTATAAGGTCAGTGATTGTTTCTTGCCCAATACAGCCGGCTATATGGCTCTTATAGCCGGCTATACGGTTCTTACAGCCGAGCATAAAAGCTCCGGGTGTAAACATAAAGTTTCCGCGATGCTTTTTTTGCCCGTCCGACAACGGTTTTCCAGCTAAATATGTTTTGGAATCTTTCGCGCGTGCGTGCGTAGGAGTAATGGATAATGTTATATGGATATACGCCTACTCATCTCTCTCTAAGAAATAATCCGAATTAACCAACACGGAGGTGTTAATTAAATCAAAACAGGGAATATTTTTTTTATCGAAGCAATTCATGTTATCTGTTATTTTTTTTGTCAGCATCAAATTTTGTCGGCGCTCAGTCAAGCCCGCCCCGACAGGCGCGGGCTTGATGGAGCGTTCCGTAAAAAAAAACGGTGCGCCGGCGGTTCAATCCATGTGGAAAACTTCCGTCAGGGGTATGCTGACGGGGGAGTTGTCGGGGTTGACTTCCATGATGTCGGCCATGTAGTCCCACCATTTCTGCACAATCGGATTGGTTCCCATGTCCTGCGACGATGCCTCTCCTTCCGTTTTCTGGAACGCAAAGAGGATATTCGTCTCCCTGTCCCAATAGATGGAGTAGTCGAAAACCCCGTTTCGGGATAGCAGTTCGCGCAGTTCGGGCCAGATGGCTGCATGGCGTTTTTGGTATTCCTGCTCAAGCCCGGGTTTAAGGTACATTTTAAATGCTTCTCGTTTCATAGATGTAAATATATTAAGTTCAACAATAACAAAATTCATTTCAATAACAGGTTCAGCAGGGAGCAGTCGGTCTGCTTCAGGCCGTCTATGACGGATTCGGCGTTCATGACGGCGCCCTCTCTCGTGTTGTGCACGCCGTCGACGAACAGTTCGGCCGTCTTTTCCCGGCCGAGCGCTTCGAGCTTGAGGGCGGTGATTTCGTTCAGGTCGATGTAGTACACGCCTTCCTGTCCGGCTACTTCCCGCGACCATTTGCCGTTCGTTTCGTTTACCCGCCTGATGCGTCCGTCGTCCGTCCATCTGTTTCCGGGCGTTATGGAGGTGACGATGACGGTTGCTCCGCGGGCTTTGGCCTGGCGGATGTACATGCGCGTGTAGTGGCCGAAGGTGAATACTTCTTCCTTGCCGCCGTGGCGTTCCATTACGACCGTCCGGCTTTCCTCTCCCGTGCCGGGAAGCGATGCGCGGGCGCGTCCCGTGTTCACCGGCCCGCCGTCGTTGTGCCCGAAGTCGATGATTACGTAATCGCCTTCCCTGACGGCCGGCAGCACTTTGCCCCATAACCCTTCGGTATGGTACGTGCGGCTGCTGCGTCCGCCCAGGGCGTGATTTTCGACCGTCACGCGCGCCGTGTCGAAGAACATGCTGAAGAAACTGCCCCATCCCCACATGTTGTCTTCGCCGTTTCCGCCGCCGCATTTTACGGTGGAATCGCCTATCGTGAAGATGACGGGATTTTTGCCCCTGCGGCTCATGCCCGGCAGGATGCTGCTCGGATTGCGCGAACTTGCATAGGCGAAAATCGGCGCCTTTGTCTTCTGCTCATCCGCGTAATACTGTACGGCGTTGTCGTTCATTGCGGGGAAATACGAGTTCAGCAGCTTTATCATTTCGCCGCCCGCCATTAACGCCGGCCCGTATCCGTGCGCGGCATGGACGTTGACGGGGCGGTAGTAGTAGAATGCCGCGTCGAAGGCCATTCCCGTGCCGACGCACGTGCCTTCGACCTGCCCCCCGCCGTTTATTTTCGTCGAAACGGCCTGCCAGCCCAGGTTTGCCACCGGGCCGTAGGCCACCGGGTCAATCCATCCCTTGTTGATGGCGTGCGCCACGCAGTAGGTGAAGATGGCGGTTGCGGAGGTCTCGAGATAGGAGTCGCTGCGGTCGAGCAGCTGATGCCAGAACCCGTCGCCGCTCTGACACGCGGCGATGCCTTTCACGTGGGAGCGCAGCAGCTGAAGCGCCTCGTCCCGTCCCTGATAGCCGGCGGGAAGCGCGTCGAGCACGTCGCACAGCGTCAGCATGGCCCAGCCGTTGGCGCGCCCCCAGAAAAACGACGGGTGCTCCGGCGATGCCTCGACCCACCCGTGGCGGAAGAGTCCTTTTTCCGGGACGAACATGCGCGCCGAAAACTGTTTTATCTGCCTGACCGCTTCCGAAAGGTACCGGCTCTGGTTGTCGCTCGCGTACCGTCCCATCCACGCCATGGCGGGAATGCCCATGTACATGTCGTCGAGCCATACCGTGTTCCGCTGCGGCCGGTTGCGCGCCAGCGTGCCGTCGCTTAGCCTGTGCTCCCCGTACATGACAAAGTTGAAATAATTCTCTATCATATCGCCCAGTTTGAGGTTGCGGTCGTTCAGCTGCGCCTTTATCATGGCCGCACACATCGCGCCGGCGTCGTCGAGGGCTTTGGGCTGCATGATTTGCAGCATCTGCGGGTCGGTCGCCCCGTGTTCGTAATAAGCCTTTTTGAAATGGGGATATATCGTCGACAGGAAGTTGAACCGTTCGTTTACGTAATCCGCATAGCGCCGGTCGCCGGTCGCGTCGGCAACGATTTGCATCGCCGAATAGGTGACGCCCCATTCATAGCTCGCCAGCCGGAATGTGCCGCGTTCCAGCTGCGCTTCGGGAGGCAGGTTTTCGTAACCGTCGATTGCCTTGCCCGTTTTTTTGTCTACAACCCGCACGGGCGTGCATGTCACGAGATAGGAGTAAATACGGTCGAGATCGTTCTTTACCTTTTCCGCCGACGGAACGCCGTACGGGGTTTTGTATTCGGGCTGCAAAAGGTGCAGGGGCGTGTTCGAATCGTTTGTCTCGGCCTTTTTGTTCTGCGCGCTGCCTCCGGCGGCAAGCCCCGTCATCAAAAAGACAACCGTCACGATCCTTTTAGCGGCTTTCATTGAAATATTCATTTTCATAATCAAGAATTTATGTTTTTATATTGTTGTTGATATTTCCGGTTGCGGATTCGGTCTTTCCCCTGCGGCCCCGTTCATTTCCCCAGTTCCAGACATCCCATGATGAACGGGCCGGTCGCTTTGGCGTCGTTATCGCGAATCTTCTCATTTATATAATACTCGAAACTGCCGTCGCGGTACGGATTCCCTCCAAGTCCGCCGACCTCGCAGCAGCGCGTGAGGGTGAGCGTGCCGTCCGCGTTTTTCACAATCAGTTTTGACCTCAACCCGTTAAAGGCTTTTTCCGCCACCGCCCTGTATCCGGGGTCGACATATCCCCGGTTGACGGCTTTGGCCAGTGCGTACATGCATTGCGCCGTGACGGAGGCTTCGGGATAATTGCCTTCCCGTTCCGCCTGGTCGATCACCTGATACCAAAGCCCGTCCCCGTCCTGATATTTGGGCAGCGTTTCGGTAAGCCCCCTTATCATGCGAATCATATCCGCCCGTCCCTCATGGTTTTCGGGGATGAAATCAAGCGCGTCGACGAGCGCCATGAACCACCATCCGATGCTTCGTCCCCAGAAATTGGGGGAATGTCCCGTCTCCGGGTCTGCCCATTTCTGGCTGCGGCTCTCGTCCCAGGCGTGATGATACAGCCCCGTTTTTTCGTCGTACGTATGCTTGTGGCACAGCCGGAACTGTTTCACCGCTTCGTCAATCCATTCCGGCTGGTCGAACTCCGCGCCATACTGCGCCAGAAACGGCGCCGCCATGTACAGGCCGTCGAGCCACATCTGATGCTGATAAATCAGTTTGTGCCAGAATCCTCCGTCCGTCGTGCGCGGATGATATCTCATCTGCCGGACGAGCCTGTCCATGGCCAGTTTGTATTTCCCGTTTCCCGTCGCGCGATACAAATCAAACAGCGTCTTGCCGGAGTTGATATAGTCGATATTGTACATCTCGGCCTGATAGAGGTGAATGTTTCCGGCGCTGTCAATCAGGGCGTCCGCCCATTTTTCGACGTAATCGAAATAGCGCTGTTCGCCTGTCGCTTTCCACATCTTCAGCATGGCGCAGCATCCCACGCCCTGCGAGTATCCGAAATACAGCCGCCGGCCGTGATCCAGCTGCCATGCTTCGGGGAATCTTTTCATTTCGGAACCGGCAAACCACCGCGCACAGGACGAAGTATCGAGGCCCTGCGCATTTATCATGGCTGCAGAACAGAACATAAATACAAAAAATAAACAGATACGTTTCATTGGCTTAAATTTAAAAGTGAAATTCAACATAAAAAAAACGCCCAAATATAGTAAAAGTATTTATATTTTATATGTATCATTGCGCTCAAAGTCGGCGATACAAAAAAACGCAAATAATTATTCATCGAAATGAATTATTGTACAAAAAAATAGAAATTTATTCGGGAAATCCCCGGATATGAATGATTATCACCTGATTTGTATTATTATTAAGTTTTTTGTACGATTTTCTATTGGCGTGTATGGTTTATCTTATCTACTTTTGGACTTCTCAAAAATTAAATTTTTAACTTTTATAAAAGACACTTGTATGAAGAAAAATTGCTTGCTTTTGTTGCTGATTTGTTGCGCCGCATTGAGTTCGTTCACGATAAATGCCCAGTCGCCGGCTTCTTCTCCCGATCGCCGGGAGACATTGAAAACGCTGATTGTCGCCAATGATTATTTTATGAAGAAGTACGCGGACTATACGCAGCCGTCGTATCGCGGACGGTTGCGCCCAAGTAATATATGGACGCGTTCGGTCTACTACGA